>USPQ01000015.1 GCA_900556625.1 uncultured Bacteroides sp.
TCATAGTATTAGATTTAAGGTTAACAAAGGTTGGAGCAAAGCGTTGCTCCTTTTTTTATGTTTATGATAAACTAAGCTAATAATTGATACATTCCTCCCACCAATACACGAATTACACCTTTCATTTCAAGTTCGAAAAGAATTGCATTCATTTTCTGTACAGGAATATCTGCTTCAACAACTAATGTATTAATCTGTAAATCTCCTTGTTTCTCCAGAATATCAACCACCTTTTGCTCGTCCTCGGATAAGTCAAGGAAAAGACTGCGTTGCACATTTTCCACTTTCGCCGGATGAGCAGCAATATCCCAACCCATTGCCGATACAAAGTCTTCTGCCGAAAGAAGTAAAGAAGCCTTATTATCCCGAATCAGTTGGTTACAGCCTTTGGAATATTCATCATTCAGGCGTCCCGGGAAAGCAAAGCAGTCCCGGTGATAGCCTTCGGCTAGTTCGGCAGTGATTAACGAACCACCCTTCTCGGCAGACTCAATAACAATTGTAGCGTCACACATACCGGCAACGATACGGTTGCGGCTGACAAAGTTATGGCGGTCGGGATTCGTTCCGGTCAGGAATTCAGTTAACAGCCCACCATTATCAAGCATATCAATAGCTGTCTTTCGATGCACATAGGGATAGATGCGATCCAAGCCATGGGCAAGAACTCCTACCGTAGAAAGCTGATTGGCTAATGCTGCACGATGAGCGTTTATATCGATTCCATAAGCCAAGCCACTGACTACCAAGACATCAGGGCACAGTACTTTCAGATCGTGCAAAAAAGAAGCACAAATACGGGTTCCATAATCAGTGGCATGACGAGTACCTACCATATTAACGACACGGAGGGCATTCAAATCTGTATTTCCTTTGAAGAAAAGAACAACGGGAGCATCCTCACACTCTCTCAATCGGGAAGGATACTCCTCGTCGGTTATGATCAGGCAACGAATATTATTCTTCTGAACAAAATCAAATTCCTGCTTCGCACGGTCAATGGCTTGCGGGCAATCCAACGCATTCACTACACGCCGACTTATTCCCGAAACACATTCAAGAAGTGCCTCGCGGTTATGGAATATGAACCCGGCACTTCCCGCCTCGTCCATCAAATGTTTCGCTCCAATATGCCCGATACCAGGCACCATTGTCAAAGCAATACTATAAATTTGTTCTTCTTCGGAGCTATTCATTTCAGGTAAGGTGCAAAGACGTTATCAAACAATTCGCTGTCACTCAAACGTCCATTTACTACACATACCGTTTCAACAGTGGATTTCACTACTACTTTATTATCACTTTTCCGGAAAATATCCTGATAAAACACATACTTAATGCCTTCTTTCTTCATATATAGCTTGGATACAAATTCATCTCCACTCTTCAACGGAGTTTTGAAAGCCATATTGATGCGTGCTACTACGGGATCGACTCCCTGCTCATGAAGCGCTGCAAAGCTAACGCCGACCGAGGTCAGAAATTCATGCCGGGTATGTTCCAGATAATGCTGATAGTTGGCATTATTGACAATACCTTGAAGGTCGCATTCATAATCACGCACCTTCATTTCCAATTCATAGATATAGTTCATTTATCGTGAATTAAAGATTAGAGAATAATGACCGGAGCTAGCCTCTTTTCTGTTCGATATCCAGCCCTTTAAACTTTTTCAGTTCTTCGGTAGATACCAGTTTATACAGTTTGTCGCTCGGACGTATCTTATCCGACTTCATAGAGAAATGCTGCCCTTTCTTTACGGTCTGCACCGGTTCCAGATCAACACGCGCTTCATCCAATGTCATAAAAACAGCGCCGGTAGTCGGTCCTGTAATCAACAGTTTGTCGCCTACGCTAACCTCGGCAGCTTCAACCAAAAACTCGGAGACTCCGATGTTAGAAAAGTATTTGATCCCTTTTCCCACGTAAATCTTACGTTCCGTTGCCGCCGATCCATAATTGCGGGTCCATTCTCCCAAACGCTGTCCGAGATAGTAGCCGTCCCAGAAACCACGGTTGAAAACGGTCTTCAGGCGTTCATCCCATGCTGCAATCTTTTCATCAGTAAAGGTATCTTCCAGATAGGCTTTGATAGCTTCTTTGTAGCATTCCACCACTGTGCGCACATACTCAGGTCCACGGGCACGACCTTCAATCTTGAACACACGCACACCTGCATCCAACATCTTATTCATAAAATGAATAGTTTTCAGGTCTTTCGGCGACATGATATATTCGTTATCAATATCCAATTCCACATCCGTTTCCTTATCACGAACGGTATAAGAACGACGACACACCTGCATACAAGCACCCCGGTTGGCAGAATGGTTCATCTCATGCAAAGAAAGATAGCATTTACCCGAAACAGCCATACAGAGCGCACCATGACAGAACATTTCAATACGAAGCTGTTCGCCACTCGGACCGCAGATATGTTCTTCCTGTATCTGCCGGTAAATCTCCGCTACCTGTTCCAGATTCAATTCACGGGCCAGTACCACTACATCAGCAAACCGGGCATAGAATTTCAACGCTTCTGCATTGGAGATATTCAGCTGGGTGGAAAGATGCACCTCCTGCCCTATCCGGCGGGCATAGTCCATCACTGCAACATCAGCCGCAATCACAGCCGAAATTCCCGCTTCCTTAGCCGCATCGACAATCGTATGCATTAAAGGAATATCTTTATCATAGATAATAGTATTCACCGTCAGGTAGCTTTTCATCCCATGCTCATCGCACGTGCGGGCTATTTCCCGCAAGTCATCAATCGTGAACGTATTAGCCGAACGGGCACGCATATTCAAGTTTTCTATACCGAAATAGATAGAATCGGCACCTGCCTGAATGGCCGCAGCTAGAGATTCGCGCGAACCTACAGGAGCCATAATTTCAAAATCTTTCAAACTAAGACTCATAGAATATATACTTATTTGTATCAGTTAAGCAAATGAATGCGTACAAAGGTAGGCTTTTTTCCGTATTTTTGCAGCGAAAAGAAGAAGTTACTTCAATCATAAACAGCAAATAACAAAATCGTATATGAAGATTAACCATATAGACTTGGGAAAACATCCTATCCTGCTTGCTCCCATGGAAGACGTGACCGACCCGGCTTTCCGCCTGATGTGCAAAAAGTTCGGAGCGGACATGGTATATACTGAATTTGTATCGAGTGACGCACTGATACGTGCTGTCAGCAAGACAGCGCAGAAGTTAAACATCAGTGATGAAGAACGTCCCGTCGCCATTCAGATATACGGCAAAGATACGGAAACCATGGTGGAAGCCGCAAAGATTGTGGAACAGGCACAGCCTGATATTTTGGATATTAACTTCGGATGCCCGGTGAAAAGAGTGGCCGGAAAGGGTGCCGGAGCAGGAATGTTGCAGAATATCCCTCAAATGCTGGAAATTACCCGTGCTGTAGTGGATGCGGTAAAAATCCCCGTAACGGTGAAAACCCGTCTGGGGTGGGACGCCAACAACAAAATTATCGTAGAGCTGGCAGAACAGTTACAGGATTGCGGTATTGCCGCATTAACCATACACGGTCGTACCCGTGCACAAATGTACACCGGAGAAGCGGACTGGACGCTGATAGGAGAAGTAAAAAATAATCCGCGGATGCATATCCCGATCATCGGCAACGGGGATGTGACAACGCCTCAACGCTGCAAGGAGTGTTTCGACCGTTATGGAGTGGACGCTGTTATGATAGGCCGTGCCAGCTTCGGCCGTCCATGGATATTTAAAGAGATGAAGCATTATCTGGAGACAGGCGAGGAACTGCCGCCACTAAGTTTTGAATGGTGCATGGAAGTCCTCCGCCAGGAAGTGATTGACAGTGTAAACTTACTCGACGAACGCAAAGGTATCTTGCACGTGCGCCGTCACTTGGCTGCAAGCCCGTTATTCAAAGGAATCCCTAATTTCCGTGACACCCGCATCGCTATGTTACGTGCCGAGACCAAAGAGGAGCTGTTTCAGATATTTAATGAAATACTCACCAACAGAGAAAGTAGCCCGAAAAATTAAATACGATATTTATAGCATTGCATCCTTGAAGATAGTATTATGGAGCAATGCTATTTTATTTGAACATCGGTTGCGCAAACCACTTTTTAAACATCCAAGTTACCACCACGTACAACAGGAATGCGGAGAAAAAGCCTACAATAGCATCAATGACATAATGAGCCTGAATATATACAGTAGCTCCACAAAGCAGCATATAGAAAGGTATCAGGCAAGCAAACAGCTTCTTACTGCCCCGCCATGCCATAATCATCAGAATGGTAGAAATGCCGACATGCGAACTTGGAAATGCGGCCGTAGGCCGTTCGCCCACTTGTTGGGAGCCTTCCACTAAACTATAAAAGAACCCATGCTGATAGCCCGGACCGGGAAGCAATTCCTGATGATGATTGAAATAATCACCGATAGCCGGAAAAATTCCTTTAGAAACGTTATCAAATCCAATGGCAGGAAAATAGAATTGAGGTCCTGCAACAGGTACGAATATATATATCAGATAATAGATAAAGAAGGAAGTGACAAGCACAAAAGACATCTTTTCAAACCACTCGAACCTATAAATGAAATAGAATAACGCCACAATCAACATCATCGGATAATAGAAGAAATATCCCATATTGAACGCCTCACTGACCAGAAGATGCGGGAACGTATGACAGAACCAGATAGCAGGTTGCCCATTAAAAATAAACTGTTCGGTGATAGCGAAGACATGATCCAGATTCGGAAAGAACCGGTTGAACTCGAAAGTATCCGGATACCAGTAAGAAAGCAGGCTCATCTGAATGACGATGCGTACAAACGCCGAAAACTTACAGGGAGCAAGCCGGTAGAGATACATCAACAGAAAAGTCATTGCAGCAATCATAGCCCTATCCAGCAACATGTGCCATGGATGATCCATTCGCTGAAACAGGAATAGAATCAAAATGGAGGTCAACAGATTATAAATCAATGTAATCTTCTCCACAGCAAACAACCCTTTCCGGGTTTCTACTCGCTTAAATAAGTCTAAAGCCATCCTTCGTTTTTATACCAGGCAATGGTTTCATGGACTCCCTTTTCCAAATCATATTCGGGCGCATATCCCAGTTCATTAATTGTCGGGATGATGTCACATTGCCAATTGCGTTGTTTCATTATCTTATATTTATCCGAATTTAGTGTACTGCTCTTTCCGGAACGTGTAGCAATAAATTCAGCGAGCAAAGATATAACTTTTAGCACAATTAACGGACATTTCAGATGAAGAACAAACGGATTACCCAATTCTTTTTGTATCAGGTCCGAAAACGCACGACTCTTATACACATTCCCGTCTGTCAGGAAATACGTTCTACGGGTAACATTTTTCTCTATTCCCAGGAAAATAGCTTGCACAATGTCTTTCACATAAACAAAAGTAAGGTCTTGACGCCGGAAACCCACCGAGAAATCAACATGCTTCTGAATAGATTTCGCCATAAGGAAATAATCTGTTTCACGAGGTCCGTAAACTCCCGTAGGACGATAAATGACATAAGGAAAACCGGGAATACTCTGAATATACAGTTCCGCTTTCAGTTTACTGAACCCATAAGCCGTATTGGGCGCCGGAGTATCATCCGCCTCAATCGGAGTATAATCCTTCTCACGTACAGGACCGAATACACTCAACGTGCTGATATATATAAACTGCTTCGGAACCATATTCAACGCTTTCAGCGTGTCTATAAAATATTTAGTCTGGAGATAATTGACATAATCAAAAGTCTTTTTGTCAGAGCATTTGGTGACACCGGCACAATGAATGATATAATCAAACTTGTTATAAGTACCTTTATGCCCGGAGAGTTGGGCGCGAAGTTCATTAGGATGCGCAAAGTCCAGTTCCAGAAAATGAATCTTCCGGTTTTTCAAATATTTCTTACTGCTCGTAGAACGAATCCCTGCCCACACACCAAACCTTCGTTTCAACGCTTCCTCTACGATGAAACTTCCTATAAAACCGCTTGCGCCCGTAATTAAAACACTCTCCATTATTACTCTCTAGGTTCTGCGTGAATATTAATAAAAGTACCTCACTAAACATTTTCTTGATAATGCCACAAAGATACAATAAATATAAAACAAAAGCCATTTTGCTTTTCTCAATTATTATTTGTCGCACTCAACCCGTTGAAAAAAAACGATACCCTTTAAATACCACTTACATACAACGATAAAATTATGAGTTATCCCCAACTTTGTAATATACCTTATCAGAACCAACCTGACCTATTACGGAAAATCAAATACAAGACTGCAAAGTTATTTTTCTTTCCTCAAAGTTTCGATAAGGAAAATATTCCTATATCTTTGTAACTAGATATTTTTAAAAGACTACATTATGGCGAAAAAGAAAGAAAAGAAAGAGAAGAAAGCCGGCAAGAGAATGAGTAAAAAACAGTTAGCCGCGCTATTGATAGACTTTTTCCATGCCAAACAAAGCGAGACGCTGAGCATGAAATATATTTTCTCAGAGTTACATCTCACCACTCACCCGCAGAAAATGCTATGCGTCGATATTCTTCACGAAATGCTGGATGATGACTATATCAGCGAAATAGAAAAGGGAAAGTTCCGTCTCAACAATCATGGAACAGAGATGACCGGCACCTTCCAACGGAAAAGTAACGGAAAGAATTCCTTCATCCCCGAAGGAGGGGGCGATCCTATCTTTGTGGCCGAACGCAACTCGGCCCATGCGATGAACAACGACAAAGTAAAGATCACCTTCTACGCCAAACGTAAAAACAAGGATGCCGAAGGGGAAGTAATAGAAATACTGGAACGTGCCAACGATACATTTGTCGGTACACTGGAAGTCGCCAAGTCGTATGCTTTTCTGGTGACGGAAAACCGCACACTTGCCAATGACATCTTTATCCCGAAAGAAAAGCTGAAAGGTGGTAAAACCGGAGACAAAGCAATTGTGAAAGTGACCGAATGGCCGGACAAGGCAAAAAATCCTATCGGACAAGTCATTGATATACTTGGCAAAGCCGGTGAAAACACTACGGAGATGCACGCCATTCTTGCCGAATTCGGTTTGCCTTATGTCTATCCGAAGTCGGTAGAGACAGCGGCAGACAAGATTCCCGCCGAAATTTCAGCCGAAGAGATTGCCAAACGTGAGGACTTCCGCAAAGTTACCACTTTCACTATTGACCCGAAAGATGCCAAAGACTTCGACGATGCACTTTCTATCCGCAAATTGAAAGAAGGATTGTGGGAAGTAGGTGTACACATCGCCGATGTGACGCATTACGTGAAAGAAGGAGGAATCATTGACAAAGAGGCAGAAAAACGCGCCACTTCCGTCTATCTGGTGGACCGCACCATTCCGATGCTTCCCGAACGATTGTGTAACTTCATCTGTTCCCTCCGCCCGAATGAAGAAAAGCTGGCTTTCTCCGTAATCTTCAATATTACCGAAAAAGGTGAAGTCAAGGATTCACGCATCGTTCATACGGTTATCAACTCCGACCGCCGCTTTACTTACGAAGAGGCACAGCAAATTATCGAGACAAAAGAAGGAGACTTCAAGGAAGAAATACTCACACTGGATACTATCGCCAAAGCACTTCGCGAAAAACGTTTCTCAGCAGGAGCTATCAACTTCGACCGTTACGAAGTGAAGTTCGAGATCGATGAGAAAGGGAAACCTATCAGCGTTTACTTCAAGGAGTCAAAAGACGCCAATAAGCTGGTAGAAGAATTTATGTTGCTTGCCAACAGAACCGTAGCCGAAAAGGTAGGACGTGTGCCGAAGAATAAGAAAGCCAAAGTGCTCCCTTACCGTATCCACGACCTGCCCGACCCGGAAAAGCTGGAAAACTTGTCGCAGTTCATCGCCCGTTTCGGCTATAAAGTACGTACAAGCGGTACAAAAACAGATATTTCAAAGTCTATTAACCACCTTCTGGACGATATTCATGGTAAGAAAGAAGAGAATCTGATTGAAACAGTTTCTATCCGTGCCATGCAGAAAGCGCGTTACTCTACGCATAACATCGGCCACTACGGACTGGCATTCGAATATTACACTCACTTCACCTCACCGATCCGCCGTTTCCCGGATATGATGGTACATCGTTTGTTGACGAAGTACATAAACGGAGGACGCAGCGTATCAGAAGCCAAATACGAAGACCTCTGCGACCACAGTTCGAACATGGAGCAAATAGCTGCCAACGCTGAACGCGCTTCTATCAAATATAAACAGGTAGAATTTATGAGCGAACGCTTGGGGCAGATTTACGATGGCGTAATCTCCGGTGTAACCGAATGGGGACTCTACGTAGAACTGAACGAAAATAAATGTGAAGGTTTGGTGCCCATCCGCGATCTGGATGATGATTATTACGAATTTGACGAGAAGAACTATTGCCTTCGCGGACGTCGTAAAAACAAGATATATAGTCTGGGAGATGCTATTACCGTTCGCGTAGCACGTGCCAACCTTGAGAAGAAACAATTGGATTTTGAATTAATAGAAAAATAAGTTCACCACAAAGGGGAAGCTAACAACCATTATGAAAACCTTTATCATCGAAGACAAACAAAGAATCGAGTCTATTATTCTTCATTGTGACGTTTGTTTTGTAGGTATAGTCGATATGGAAGGTAATCCATACGTAGTTCCGATGAACTTCGGTTATGAAGACGGCATTATCTATCTCCACTCCGGGCCCGAAGGCAGTAAAGTGGAAATGTTGGAACACAATAATAATGTCTGTATCACTTTTAGTCTCGGACACAAGCTTGTCTATCAGCACGAAAAAGTGGCTTGCAGTTACAGTATGCGTTCTGAAAGTGCAATGTGTCGCGGAAAAGTAGAGTTCGTTGAAGACATGGAAGAAAAACGTGGCGCATTGGACATTATCATGTGTCATTATACGAATAATGAATTTAATTACTCCGATCCGGCTGTCCGTAATGTTAAAGTATGGAAAGTACCGGTAGACCGGATGACGGGAAAAGTATTCGGCCTGCGAGCTGATGAAAAGCCATAGATATGAAAAAATTAGTATGTGGACTTACCTTGTGTCTGTCTGTCGGCAACATCTTTGCCGGCAGTACAAAAGACATATACAAGAAGAATTGGATTGACTTTAATAAGAACGGAGTCAAGGACGTATACGAAGACCCTGCCGCTCCTATTGAAGCCCGTGTTGCGGATTTGCTGTCGCAAATGACGCTGGAAGAGAAAACCTGCCAAATGGCTACTTTATACGGTTCGGGGCGGGTATTGAAAGATGCATGGCCCACTGCCGAATGGTCAAAGGAAATCTGGAAAGACGGTATCGGGAATATTGACGAACAGGCGAACGGATTGGGTAAATTCGGTTCCGAGCTTTCTTATCCGTATGCCAACAGTGTAAAGAACCGCCACGAAATACAACGCTGGTTTGTAGAACAGACACGGTTGGGCATTCCCGTTGACTTTACCAATGAAGGAATACGCGGATTGTGCCACAATCGGGCTACCATGTTTCCTGCCCAATGCGGACAAGGTGCCACGTGGAACAAGAAACTGATCCGAGAAATTGCGAAAGTCACTGCTGATGAGGCAAAAGCGCTCGGATATACCAATATTTACGCCCCGATTCTGGACATTGCCCAAGACCCGCGCTGGGGACGGGTAGTAGAGAGTTATGGCGAAGATCCTTATCTGGCAGGCGAACTGGGAAAACAAATGATTCTCGGTCTGCAAGCCGAAGGGCTGGCAGCCACTCCGAAACATTTTGCCGTCTATAGTATCCCGGTTGGAGGACGTGATGGAGGTACACGTACCGACCCGCACGTGGCTCCGCGTGAGATGAAGACTCTTTATTTGGAACCCTTCCGCAAAGGAATTCAGGAAGCAGGAGCCTTAGGGGTAATGAGCTCTTATAATGATTATGACGGAGAACCTGTCTCCGGGAGTTATCATTTCCTTACTGAAATTCTGCGTCAACAATGGGGGTTCAAGGGATATGTAGTATCGGACAGTGAAGCAGTGGAATTCCTGCATACAAAACACCGCATTACCCCGACTGAAGAAGAAATGGCGGCACAAGTAGTAAATGCAGGACTGAATATCCGCACCAACTTCACCCCGCCACAAGATTTTATCCTCCCTTTACGCCGTGCAATCAGCGAAGGAAAAATCTCTTTGCATACCCTCGACCAACGTGTAGGTGAAATCTTACGTGTCAAATTTATGTTGGGGCTTTTTGATAATCCGTACCCCGGTGATGATCGTCATCCAGAAACAGTAGTACACAATGCCGCTCATCAGGAGGTATCTATGAAAGCGGCTTTAGAGTCTATTGTTCTTCTGAAAAACGAGAATCAGATGCTTCCGTTGTCCAAGAGCCTCAACAAAATAGCAGTTATCGGTCCGAATGCAGAAGAAGTGAAGGAACTGACGTGCAGATACGGCCCTGCCCATGCTCCTATCAAGACTGTATATCAGGGAATCAAAGAATATCTGCCTAATGCAGAAGTCAGCTATGCAAAGGGATGTAACATCATTGACAAGTATTTCCCTGAAAGTGAATTATACAATGTTCCTTTGGATACACAGGAACAAGCTATGATTAATGAAGCAGTAGAACTGGCAAAAGTTTCGGACATCGCTATTCTTGTATTAGGCGGAAATGAGAAGACGGTTCGGGAGGAATTTTCCCGTACCAGCCTCGATCTCTGCGGGCGTCAGCAACAGTTGTTGGAAGCTGTTTATGCAACAGGAAAGCCAGTAGTTTTGGTAATGGTAGACGGAAGGGCAGCAACAATCAACTGGGCCAACAAATACGTTCCCGCTATTGTGCATGCCTGGTTCCCCGGTGAATTTATGGGGAATGCTATTGCTAAAGTCCTTTTCGGAGATTACAATCCGGGCGGTCGCCTGGCTGTAACTTTCCCGAAGTCAGTAGGACAGGTTCCATTTGCATTTCCATTCAAACCCGGCTCCGATTCAAAGGGGAGAGTCCGTGTAGACGGAGTTCTTTATCCTTTCGGATATGGGTTAAGTTACACTACTTTTGAATATTCAGCCTTGAAGATCTCCAAACCGGTTATAGGTCCACAAGAAAACATGACCCTTTCGTGTATCGTAAAGAATACCGGGAAAAGAGCTGGAGATGAAGTAGTTCAGCTTTATATTCGGGATGATTTCAGCAGTGTGACTACCTACGACAAGATGTTACGTGGCTTCGAGCGTATTCATTTGCAACCGGGAGAAGAACAGACAATCAGCTTTACCCTTACTCCTCAAGACTTGGGGTTATGGGACAAGAACAATCAGTTTACGGTAGAACCGGGTAGTTTTTCAATAATGATAGGAGCTTCATCACAAGATATACGGTTGAAAGGAAGTTTTGAAGTGCAATAAACCCCAATCAATAATATAAATCCATAAGAACCGGTAATAATTTTGTTTTCCTCACTAAAAAGTGAAACAGAAATTATTACCGGTTCTTCAGATATCTATTTTCATCTATCAGTTCAACAGATTGATTCTATTAAAGTTTACTGACTTCACTATCTATATAGTCTGCTCTATTCCTTAACCACGTCTTCAACTCTTTCACTTTTGTATCGAATGAACGAGTATTTTCCCATAATTCACTATTCCTTTCCACAGAGGGTTTAAGCATTACAGCATAATCATCTACATATTGTAACAATGCATCTAGCTTATTATTCTTGAAATCTTGCCAAGTTCTCTTATATATCGCTTTCACACGGCTATCTTGTAGAAAGCGTTGGAAAAATGCCGTACCGACTCCATTCATGCTACTTGAAAATAACGGTGTGTTGTAACGTCCAAAATGATTACTCGTACCTTCATAATCATACGCCCAATCAAAATCCCAGATAGGTCCCATTACATACTTGCCATTTCCTTCTTTATGGAGAAAAACACTTTTAGGATGATTTATCTCCATGTTGTGTACCAAGTTAAAGGTTATCAGAAATTTGGCAACCGATTCAATATCAATCATGTCTACATAGCTATTTCCTTCTAACGGTTCTTTTGCAAATTGTGTCGTGAATGCATTAAAGTCCTTCTTCCAATATTCAAATTGCTCTGTGGTCAAATCAGGGTCTTTCACCATTACAGGGAGGTTAAATGCAGTCGATTTAAACTTAGGCTCATCATCCCAATAAGAATCAAGTTCCCACATGACACTGTTGTTTTCATCCAAATCTACACGGTTTTCTTTAACCTCTATCTGTTCGGTCAACAAGTAAGAACCTTTATAAATTCCGTTTAAAACCACATCTACAGGAATTGCATGATTGGTAAAAGGAAGTTCCAGCAGCCGACCTATCTTGAATGCAACCGAATTAAGCATTAACGTAGGATCAAGATGATTTGCCAACAACACATAATTCTTGGCTTTCCCCAAACCACAGATCTCTGCTTTCTTATTAAGTTTCAGTCGATAAGGCTTTTTAGGATATCCCCACGTTGAATTGCCGCGTCCCTTTATCTCGGTTTTAACTATACAACTTTCATAAGTACTTTTTCCATTGACAGTCAAAGTTCCACTCTCATAAGAGTCTTTACTCTGTATTTCCGAAATAGAAGAATCATCTGTGGTAATGACTAGCAGAGAAACAAGGTCCAATAAGAATTCCATCTTTACCGTATATTGAAGAATTTCTCCATTCCGCATTATGAACTTATAAATAACCGGAGAAGAAAAGTCATTCTCCGTCACACCACTTATTTGTTCCACATCATCTATTAAAACCTTCACTGCATTAGAACTAAACTCTGCCACTAGTTTAGATTGTAAAAACTTATGAAGAGATACAACCTCACCTTTTTCAATCGAACATACAACATCAGCAGTCAAGAATGCATTATTCTTTTTCAAAAAGCGGAAAGCAGAAAGTACTCCGGTATCTTTCAATGCAATTTCCACTGTATATTGCTGTTTACTGCCATCTTCTGCTTCCACAGTAAAAACCAATGGCTGCGAATAATCATTTGAGGTAACTCCGGATTCCTGCTCAACTCCATTTATCGTGATAGATTTTCCATTATATTCGAATACGGCAATTAATGATTTCAAATCATCATACTTATCCAATGGCAATGTAATCACACTCCCCTGAATAGAGGCTTCCACATCATTTGCGACCTTACCTTGATTATCACTTTTCAAAATAGAAAAGTTCAGCAATTCCTTCGTTGAAGAGATTGGGGGTTCTTCGTCTTTACAGGCGGAAAATAGTAAGAGAATAGTTACTAAAATCCCTAAAGTATTGTTTAACATAGTATTAAATAAAAATGGTTACTTGGCAAATATACGATTTTGCCAAATAACCACCCGATTATTCTCTCTCTTTTTTCTAAAATTCAGTGTATCATAAAGGATATTCCTCAAAAGCATACAAAATAGTAGACAAATAACGTTCGCCTGTATCGGGCAGCAACGCCACAATCATCTTCCCTTCATTTTCCAGGCGTTTTGCCAGTTCTGTCGCCGCATAAACAGCAGCACCCGAAGATATGCCGACCAGCAATCCTTCCAGCTTCGCCAGTTCACGGCTTGTACGAATGGCATCATCATTCTGCACCCGAATAATTTCATCTACGACGGAAGCCTTGTAAGTCTTCGGAATGAAACCCGCACCGATTCCCTGAATCTTATGAGGCCCAGGCTTTCCTCCGGAAAGAACCGGCGAATCAGACGGTTCTACCGCTACCACCCTCACACTGGGGTCGCGCATCTTCAATGCTTCACCTACTCCACTAACTGTCCCGCCAGTACCCACGCCGGCCACAAAGATATCGACTTTCCCCTCGGTATCTCTCCATATTTCCAGGCCGGTAGTACGTAAATGCATGGCGGGGTTAGCAGGATTTTCAAATTGTTGTAAGATAACAGAGTCCGGAGTTGCCGCTTTCAGTTCTTCCGCTTTGGCAATTGCTCCTTTCATACCATCCGCACCGGGAGTCAGGACCAATTCTGCTCCCAAAGCTTTCAAAAGATTGCGGCGTTCAACACTCATCGTGTCGGGCATTGTCAATATCAACTTATAACCTTTGGCAGCAGCCACAAAAGCCAGTCCTACTCCGGTGTTGCCACTAGTCGGTTCTATAATAGTAGCTCCCGATTGCAAAACACCTTTTACCTCAGCGTCTTCAATCATCGCCAAAGCAATACGGTCTTTAACGCTTCCGGCAGGGTTAAAATATTCAAGCTTCACTACCAGGCGAGCTTTCAAATTCTTACTCTTATTATAATTACTAAGTTCCAACAACGGAGTGTTACCAACCAGGTCCGTCAATTTTCTTGCTATCTTCTCCATATATATCCGTTTTAAATTCATACGTTTTAATATATGACAAAGATAGCGCGGATTCTGTTCAGGCGAAATACCACAGATGTGGTAATTTCATACCACATCTGTCTTACAGAAAATCTGCCCGCATCGGAGTAAATGTGTCAATCAGCACGCCTGCTTCGAGACAAACACAGCCATGAGGTTTATTAGGAGCCACATAATAGCCATCTCCTGCCGATAGTATTTCTTTCTGTTCGCCAATCGTTAATTCGAACTTTCCACTTACCACATAAGTAGCCTGACTGTGATGATGTTCGTGCATTGTGCCGACAGCTCCTTTTTCAAACTGCACTTTTACCATCATCAACTGTTCGTCATAACCCATTATCTGACGACGGATTCCCGGACCCGGGTTCTCCCACTTCAGTTCCTTTTCAAACTGAAAGACTTCACTACACATCTTCATATTTATCAAATATTAATCTATTAAATAAAAACAAAGATAGCCTTTTAGTCCATTGACAACAAAATAAAGGCAGCCTTCATTAACAAATCTCATAAATTATCCTGAAATTACTCGACTTAAAACAAGATTGAGTAATGTCTTATTTTTTATGTCAGAATAATCGTTATCTTTGTACGAATCATCTGATATGCATCAATTACATTCACTATTAATCTCTCTCTTATGAACACATTGAAAACTGTCTACATAGCTACTATTATCACCGGATTATTCACCGGACTGTTCTTATCTTCTTCCGCATCCGCGCAAGATATCTCAGGAACTTGGCACGGAAAACTGACTGTTCCCACCGGGTCGCTGACTATCGTATTCCATATCAACCAAGCGGCTCAAGGAACTTATGTAACAACGCTCGACAGTCCCGACCAGGGAGCCAACGGCATAAAGACACAAGCTACCTCTTTCAGTGATTCCATATTAACTATTCAGATACCTGTTATTCATGCTTCCTACAAAGGAAAATTGAAAAGTGACAAAACGATAACCGGAACATTCACACAAGGAATGCCTATCCCATTGAACCTGGAAAAGGGAGAAGCAAACCGTCCCAAACGTCCGCAGGAACCTCAACCACCTTTCCCTTATAAAAGTGAAGAAGTTACAGTAAGAAACGAACAGGACGGAATTAACCTTGCGGGGACATTAACTCTTCCCGAAAAGGGAAATAAATTTCCGGCAGTAGTGTTGGTGACAGGAAGCGGTGCGCAGAACCGGGATGAGGAGATCATGGGACACAAGCCTTTCCTAGTCATCGCCGACTATCTGACGAGGAACGGAATCGCCGTATTACGCTGTGATGATCGTGGCACAGCCGCCTCACAAGGCAACCATGCAACAGCCACCAACGAGGATTTCGCAACGGACACGGAAGCTGCCATCAATTACCTGCGCGGCAGAAAAGAAATAAACACAAAGAAGATTGGCATTATCGGACATAGCGCAGGCGGAATCATAGCATTCATCGTAGCTGCCAAAGACCCGGCGATTGCGTTTATTGTTTCATTGGCAGGAGCCGGCGTAAGAGGTGACAGCCTGATGCTGAAACAAGTAGAGATGATTTCTAAATCCCAGGGAATGCCGGATGCGTTCTGGCAAGGAACGAAACCGTCGATACGAAACAGGTATGCCATACTGCAACAAGCAGACAAAACCACAGATGAACTTCAAAAAGAGTTATATGCAGATGTTACCAAAACCATGTCGTCCGAACAACTGAAAGACTTGAATACCGTACAGCAGATTTCCTCCCAGATAAGTTCCATGACCTCCCCCTGGTATCTTCATTTTATGAGATATGACCCGGCTAAAGCCATGAAAAAAATAAAATGTCCGGTACTTGCCTTAAACGGAGAAAAGGACATTCAAGTGGAGGCGGCTATGAACCTTACGGCTATCCAACAAAGAATCAGCGAGAACGGGAATAAGAATGTAACGGTAAAAGCCTACCCGAACTTAAATCATCTGTTTCAAACCTGTGAAAAAGGAACATTGGCGGAGTATGGGCAGCTAGAAGAAACCATTAGCCCAGAAGTTCTAAAAGATATAACAGACTGGATTCTTAAACATTCAGGAAAGAGCAATTGAAAAGGCAATCTCTATTAATAAAAAAAACCGCAATAATATTATTATAAACACAATTATTAAAATCCATAGTCTTACATACGCAGCATTGTATAAATTGACTTAAATCAAAATATTTCACACCGAACTCACTCTGCCCGATTTTGTTTTACCTTTGCACCCGCAAAAAAGAAAAAGGTAAAAAGTTACAGGTATCAGGTTAAGTTTGGTATGAAAAAGAGTCTTATCGCATTGGCGTTCGGCACCCTGGGATTAGGTATTGCCGAATTTGTAATGATGGGTATTTTGCCCGATGTGGCAAAAGATTTAGGGATCAGTATCCCTATGGCGGGACATTTCATTTCCGCTTATGCATTAGGCGTCTGTGTGGGTGCCCCCGTGTTGACATTAGCCCGCAAATATCCGTTGAAACATATTCTGCTGGTATTAGTTACCCTGATTATGATAGGTAATATCTGTGCTGCAACAGCTCCCAATTATTGGATATTGCTTGCTGCGCGCTTCATCTCCGGACTACCGCACGGAGCATATTTCGGTGTCGGCTCCATTGTTGCCGAAAGACTGGCTGATAAAGGGAAAGGTTCGGAAGCCGTTTCGATTATGATTGCCGGAATGACCATTGCCAACCTATTCGGTGTCCCATTGGGAACTTCTCTCAGCACCATGCTTTCCTGGCGTGCCACTTTCCTGTTGGTCGGCATCTGGGGAATCGTTATCCTGTATTACATCTGGCGTTGGGTACCTCACGTAGAAGGCTTGAAGGATACCGGCTTTAAAGGACAATTCCATTTCTTGAAGACTCCGGCTCCCTGGCTCATTCTCGGTGCTACGGCGTTAGGCAACGGTGGCGTATTCTGTTGGTACAGCTATATCAACCCTATGCTGACGAATATTTCCGGTTTCTCCACCGAAAGTATTACTCCGCTGATGATTCTTGCCGGATTCGGTATGGTCATGGGAAATCTTATCAGCGGGCGCCTCTCCGACCGCTATACACCCGGAAAAGTGGGAACTGCCGCACAAGCATTAATATGCCTTATGCTACTTCTCATTTTCTTCCTTTCTCCCTACAAATGGACGGCTGCTATACTGATGTGCCTCTGCACGGCAGGGTTGTTTGCCGTATCCAGCCCCGAACAAATACTGATTATCCGTGTGGCAAAAGGCGGCGAGATGTTGGGGGCTGCCTGCGTACAGGTCGCATTCAATCTGGGAAATGCCATTGGCGCTTATGCAGGGGGATTGACTGTTAGTGAAGGCTATCGTTACCCCGCCCTCACAGGTGTTCCTTTCGCACTGACCGGATTCATCCTGTTTCTGATTTTTTATAAGAAATATCAGGCCAGATACTAAAGGAGGTAACTAATTCAAAGTTAGCACATATTTACTCCTCATAGTTAATAAAGTCATGCATAACGAGTACTAATTAATAGTATCCGAACAACTAAATCTTAGAGAGATTAAGATTAATTTATTTCGCTCGCGTCTTGTATCAACTCATACCATACATATTAGAATTTATCACAATTGCATTTTCTTCCCCTTTTACTTGAAAATCAATAATTTATTTTTATCTTTGTGAGAAGTGTGAGTCTTTCGTTTCTAATCACCTTCAAAAACGACGAATATGAAACAACAGTATCTGTTCGACTGCTTCTCGCAGCAAGCGTTGCAAACCCTGCATCGCTACCGTGCTGTTATGTTTAGTCCTACCCTCCGTACTATGTAAATTGCAATTTGAGATTCTTTTTTCACATTTTCTCCATTTACATAATTCAGATTCTTATGGACAAACAATATCAACCGACCCTTACCGAAGTACAGGATTGGGTACTTAAACTGTATAATACTTGTGAACAAACGATTACGAAAGCCGAACGCCTGGAACAGCATAAATATGCCGTCATGGTGCAGCGCCCGCAAGACAAGAAATTCCTCGTGAAGATGCTCGACGAATCCTCGCAAATCCGCGACCGGAAGATACTCGCCAAACGTATCAAGACTCTCCTTGACCAGTACGGTGTCCCCGAATTTCTGAACAAACGGGATGCTTTCTTATTCAAAATGTATCAGGCATTCGGACATCATTTCGACTTTATCGCTATCCCGATTATCAAAAAACGCCTGCGCATGGATACCTCGCAAGTTATTATCAATGAGGAACGCCCGCAACTCACGAAGCATCTGGCTACCCGCTTCAAAGAGAAAATCGGGCAGAACGTGAATCTTTTAGGCGAGGTGGTGCTTGGCAACGGAGAAGCCGATCACCGCTATCATCACTATCTGGAAGCTCTTGAATCACCCGACATTAATTACATCTCAGTGAAAATATCGGGAATCTACGCGCAGACACACGCTCTGAACTACGAAGAAAGTTTCCCGGAACTCGTTTCACGAATGTCCGCGCTTTATCAGAAAGCCATTGATTTTCCTTATACGGACGAAGACGGAATAAAACGCTCCAAGTTCATCAACCTGGATATGGAGGAATATAAAGACGCCCACTTCACATTGCGCCTCTTCAAAGCAGTACTCAACCTGCCGCAATTCAAGAACTATTCGGCAGGAATCGTCGTACAGGCTTATCTGCCGGATGCATACGACTTCCAAACCGAGTTGCTGGAATTTGCCAAAGCCCGCGTAGACGGAGGTGGAGCTCCTATCAAAATGCGTCTGGTGAAAGGCTGTAATCTGGAAATGGAAACGGTTATCTCCTCCCTGAAAGGCTGGCCGAACCCGATTCGTCCTTCCAAAACAGAAGTTGACGCCAATTATCTGTGCCTGTTGGAACGTGGACTGATGCCCGAAAATGCCCGGGTTTTACATCTCGGGGTTGCTTCTCATAATCTGTTCTCGATTGCTTATGCTTATCTGCTGGCTCAGAAGTACGGGACAACCGGATATATGACCTTCGAAATGCTCGAAGGAATGGCGAATCATCTTTGGAGAGCGCAGTCAATGCTCGGCAACCGGGTGATTCTATATACTCCGGTAGTGAAAAACGAACATTTCCTGAACGCCGTCTCTTATCTTGTCCGTCGCATGGACGAAAATACAGCACCCGACAATTTCCTGACTCACTCCTTCAATCTGAAACCGGATACAAAAGAGTGGGACTTCCTCGCAAAGCAGTTTGAAGAAGCCTATGCTATGAAAGATCACCTCACGCATGTGTCTCCACGCGTTCAGAACCGTAATCTTCCGTACACTCCCGTCGCCCCATCGGACACAATGCAGAATGAACCGGATACGGACTTCGACTTGTCACAAAATCAGGAATGGGTGCGCCGTATCTTTGCCAAATGGAAGAAAAGCGGAACGGAAGAACCGGAAATCATTCCTTTACAGATAGGTGCGGAAACAGTAGTATGCAAAAACCGCTACAAATACCTCGACCGTTGCCAGAATGACGAGGTCTGTATCTGTGAAATGTCACAGGCGGACAGTGCTCAAGTGGAAAAGATTATCGAAATTGCCGAGACAGATCCTGCCGGGTGGAGAAAAACCACACTGGAAGAACGCCACCGGATTATGTACGAAGCAGCCAACCGGCTCGCTGATATGAGGGGTGACCTGATAGGTTGTATGTGTGCCGTAACCGGTAAAACTGTCATTGAAGGTGATGTAGAAGTATCGGAAGCGGTAGATTATGCCCGTTTCTACACGACAGCGATGAAGAAATTCGCCGCATTAGATGATATAGAGATAAAACCGAAAGGTACCATATTGGTCATTTCACCGTGGAACTTCCCGTGTGCCATTCCCGTAGGCGGTATAGTAGCCGGACTGGCGGGAGGAAACACCGTTATCCTGAAACCTGCCACCGTAGCGGCTCCGGTTGCTTGGATGTTCGCCAAAGCTTTTTGGGATGCAGGTGTACCGAAAGAGGCCTTACAAGTCATCATCACCAACCGGGAAGCGCTGAAAGTGCTGACTACCGCCCCTGCAATCAAGCATATCATTCTGACAGGAGGAACAGACACCGCCCAGAATATCGCAAGAGCCAATCCGGTAACTCCGCTATCAGCCGAAACGGGAGGCAAAAACGTCATTATCCTCACTGCATCGGGCGACCGTGACCATGCTATCATGAACATCGTCGCTTCCGCCTTCGGTAATGCCGGCCAGAAATGTTCCGCCTGCTCTCTGTTATTGGTCGAACGTTCGGTCTATGAAGACAAGAACTTCCAAAGCAAACTGAAAGATGCGGCAACGAGCCTGAAAGTAGGCAGTGTCTGGAATCCCGGAAATATTGTCGGTCCGATGATTACCAATAAGAACGACAAGTTGCTGCAAGCCTTCAACCTCGAACCGGGAGAATCGTGGCTGGTTCCTCCCCGTTTCATCGATGAGAAAGAATATATGCTGGCTCCGACCGTGAAATGGGGAGTGAAACCGGAAAACTTCTCTTTCCGAACCGAGTTATTCGGCCCTCTGCTGAGTGTTGCCTGCATCGAGAACCTTGAAGAAGGAATTAAGTTAGTCAATAGCCTGGATTACGGGTTAACTTCGGGATTACAGAGTCTTGATGAAGAGGAACAAAAGCTGTGGAAAAACTCCGTAATAGCAGGCAACCTGTATATCAACCGGGGAATCACCGGAGCAATCGTCAACCGCCAGCCATTCGGTGGAATGAAACTGTCTGCTTTCGGAGGCGGTATCAAAGCGGGAGGTCCCAATTATTGTACCTGTTTTGTAGAAATCACAGACAAGCCGGACAGCCAGACTGATTACATAGACAGTTATTTCGACGCTTGTGAGGAAGAATTTATGGACCCGAGGGATGTTAATAAGCTATACGGAGAACAGAATGTCTTCCGTTACTTACCTTTGAAAAGCATGATTCTACGTCTTTTTCCGGAAGACACAGATAGAGAGGTCAATATGATCTCATACGCCTCGGAACTATGTAGAACACCTCTCACTATCAGCTTCGACCCCTCGGATGACCGTACTGCCGCACTTACCCAATATGGCTGGCCGCTTCGAAAGGAATCGCTGGAAGACTTCCTGAAAGTGATGCCGGACTATGAAAGAGTACGTACTTGTTCTCCGAATATCCCCAAATGTATGTATGAACGTGCCGCGGAAACCAATATGTATATTGTGGCAGCGCCTCCTATGAAACAGGGACGCATCGAACTTATTCGCTACTTCAAGGAACAAAGCATTTCTTTCGAATATCACCGGTATGGTAGTATTTCCGAAGTGCCGCCTTACGAATAATTAATACTAAAATCCCCTTATTCTGTGACTTTACTTTCCATACTAAAAGTAAGCCGGAATAAGGGGAAAAGACAGAAAGTATACCAAGTTTCCTTTATTAGCTCAAAAAATGATTATCTTTGCAGACTAAAAATGAACAACTTGGTAACAAACACTCTTTTTTATCCGGGTATTGCCTCCAAATCATTGTTCATATATATGTATCCTATTGATAATAATAGAAATAATAGATTAATATGGCATTGCAATGTGGTATTGTTGGACTACCGAACGTGGGTAAGTCGACACTTTTCAACTGTTTGTCGAATGCGAAAGCACAGGCGGCAAATTTCCCTTTCTGTACTATTGAACCCAATGTAGGTGTAATTACCGTTCCCGATGAACGTCTGAATGCGCTGGCAGAATTGGTACATCCCCAACGGATTGTTCCTACAACCGTAGAAATCGTAGATATCGCCGGACTGGTAAAAGGTGCAAGTAAAGGTGAAGGATTGGGAAACAAGTTCCTTGCCAATATCCGTGAGACAGACGCTATTATCCATGTACTCCGTTGCTTCGACGACGATAACGTGACACACGTAGACGGAAGTGTAAATCCTGTCCGCGACAAAGAAATCATCGACTATGAACTTCAGTTGAAAGACTTGGAAACGATCGAGAGTCGTATCCAAAAGGTACAGAAACAAGCACAAACGGGTGGCGACAAAGCTGCCAAACAGGCTTACGATGTACTGGTTCAATATAAAGAAGCGTTGGAACAAGGCAAATCGGCACGTACCGTTACTTTTGAGACAAAAGATGAACAGAAGATTGCACATGAACTGTTCCTGTTGACTAGCAAACCGGTAATGTATGTCTGCAATGTAGACGAAGCAAGTGCAGTAAACGGCAACAAATACGTAGATATGGTACGTGAAGCCGTAAAAGACGAGAATGCTGAAATACTGGTTGTTGCAGCCAAGACAGAAGCGGACATCGCCGAGCTGGAAACATACGAAGACCGTCAGATGTTCCTCGCCGAAGTAGGCTTGGAGGAATCGGGCGTAGCACGTCTTATCAAATCAGCCTATAAATTGCTGAATCTCGAAACTTACTTCACTGCCGGCGTACAGGAAGTGCGTGCCTGGACTTACGAGAAAGGTTGGAAAGCTCCGCAATGTGCCGGTGTGATCCATACCGATTTTGAAAAAGGATTCATCCGTGCGGAAGTGATAAAATACGATGATTATATCCGGTACGGTTCGGAAGCAGCAGTGAAAGAAGCCGGAAAACTGGGCGTAGAAGGCAAAGAATACGTCGTGCAGGACGGTGACATCATGCACTTCCGTTTCAACGTATAATCGCGATAACCTTGCATTTGTAATCAGCAAATTGTAATTATTATGAAGTATCTCATTGCAGGAACCGGAGGCGTTGGAGGCAGTATAGCAGGATTTCTGTCGCTTGCCGGAAAAGACGTTACTTGTATTGCCCGCGGAGCTCATTTGCAGGCAATACAGACAAACGGCTTGAAATTGAAATCGGACTTGAAGGGAGAGCACACGCTTGCTATCCCGGCAACAACAGCAGAAGAATTCAATGGAAAGGCAGACGTAATCTTTGTCTGCGTCAAGGGATATTCTGTCGACTCGATTACCGAACTGATAAAGAGGGCGGCACATGACAAGACAATCGTCATTCCTATTCTGAATGTTTACGGAACAGGACCGCGTATCCAACGTCTCGTTCCGGGAGTGACGGTACTCGACGGTTGCATCTATATTGTCGGATTCGTATCCGGTACAGGAGAGATCACTCAAATGGGAAAAATTTTCCGCCTGGTGTACGGAGCCCACAAAGGGACACAGGTTGCCCCGGGAATACTGGAAGCCGTTCAGAAAGATCTTCAGGAGAGCGGAATCAAAGCGGAAATCTCTCCGGATATCAATCGGGATACCTTCATTAAATGGTCGTTCATCTCGGCAATGGCTGTCACCGGAGCTTACTATGACGTCCCCATGGGCGAGGTACAGAAACCGGGAAAGGTACGCGATACCTTCATCGGACTTTCCACGGAGAGTGCCGAACTGGGACGTAAACTGGGTGTAGAATTTCCCGAAGACCCGATAAGCTATAATCTGAAAGTCATCGACAAACTCGACCCGGAAAGTACCGCTTCCATGCAGAAAGACCTGGCACGGGGACATGATTCGGAGATACAAGGATTGTTATTCGACATGATTACCGCTGCGGAAGAACAAGGGATTGATATTCCTACTTACCGGATGGTAGCCGAAAAATTCACTAAACACTAATTCACCAAACCGTAAACCGTTATCCAATATGAATACCTTATTATTATCTATCAACTGGAATCCGAATCCCGAACTATTTAACCTGTTCGGCCTTTCTATCCGTTACTACGGGCTATTGTGGGCAGTAGGAATTTTTCTGGCTTACGTCATTGTTCACTACCAGTATCGCGATAAAAAAATAGATGAGAAGAAATTTGACCCCCTCTTCTTCTATTGTTTTTTCGGTATTCTGATTGGAGCACGTCTGGGGCATTGCCTGTTCTACGACCCGGGACAGTATCTGACAAGCGGTAAAGGGTTTGTAGAGATGCTGTTACCTATTAAATTCCTGCCTGCCGGCGGTTGGAAATTCACAGGATATGAAGGACTTGCCAGCCACGGGGGGACACTTGGACTGATTATTGCTCTGTGGCTCTATTGCCGCAAAACAAAACTTCATTATATGGACGTGCTGGATATGATTGCCGTAGCTACTCCAATTACCGCCTGCTGTATCCGTCTTGCCAACCTGATGAACTCCGAAATCATCGGCAAGCCGTCTGATGTGCCCTGGGCATTCATTTTCGAACGGGTAGATATGCAACCCCGTCATCCGGGACAGCTCTACGAAGCGATCGCTTATCTTATCTTGTTCTTCATCATGATTTACCTGTATAAGAATTACAGCAAGAAACTGCATCGCGGCTTCTTCTTCGGGCTCTGCCTGACCTACATATTTGTCTTCCGTTTCTTCATCGAATTTTTGAAGGAGAACCAAGAGGATTTCGAGAACAACATGATGTTCAACATGGGACAATGGCTAAGTATTCCATTCGTTATAGTCGGCATCTACTTCATGTTTTTCTACGACCGGAAGAAAAAAGTAGCCTGAACCTGATATATAAAAATCGACTGCATACTAGAAAGGCGTTTCCTCCAATCACTTAAAGGAAACGCCTTTTGTACTTACAAATCGTTTTCCAGACCTCAGAAAACGTTCTATATACTATTTGTGAACACGTTAATAATCCGCTATTTTCCCCTGACTATCTTCTTTATATCATTCAACTTGTTCAGCGCTTCAATAGGAGTGAGATTATTTACATCCAAATTTAATATTTCATCGCGAATCTGACAGAGTATCGGATCGTCCAACTGGAAGAAACTTAACTGCATACCACCACGGTTCTCGCTTACTTCCGCCAACGGCTTGCCTGCTATTCCCTGCTGGCGATTATCAGATTCAAGCTGCTTCAGAATCTCATTCGCACGCTTCACAATGCTTTTCGGCATACCCGCCATTTTTGCTACATGAATACCGAAAGAGTGCTCACTACCACCACGTTCCAGTTTACGAAGGAAGATTACCTTATTATCCACCTCTTTCACCGATACATTATAGTTCTTGATACGCTTGAAAGATTTTTCCATTTCATTCAATTCGTGGTAATGCGTGGCGAATAAAGTACGTGCTTTGGCTTTCGGATGTTCGTGGATATATTCCACAATCGCCCAGGCAATAGAGATGCCATCATACGTAGAGGTACCACGCCCCAACTCGTCAAATAGTACCAGGCTTCGGGAAGAAACATTGTTCAGAATATCCGCCGCTTCGTTCATCTCCACCATAAAAGTAGATTCACCTACGGAGATGTTATCACTTGCTCCCACACGAGTGAATATTTTATCCACCAGCCCGATATGGGCGCTCTCCGCAGGGACAAACGAACCGATTTGAGCCAACAGCGTAATCAATGCCGTCTGACGCAAAAGCGCTGACTTACCCGCCATATTGGGACCGGTTATTATGATGATCTGCTGCGTACTACTGTCCAACATCACATTATTGGCAATATATTTCTCTCCTATCGGAAGCTGTTTCTCAATTACCGGGTGACGGCCCTGACGAATATCCAATACGTCGTTATCCTCAATAACCGGACGGATGTAGTTATTCTCACGCGCCACATTAGCGAAAGACAACAGACAGTCCAACCGGGCAATCTGATTGGCGTTAACCTGTATCTGGGGGATAAACTCCGTCAATGCCTGTACCAAATTCGTATATAACTGCGTTTCCAGCACAAGAATCTTATCTTCGGCACCAAGAATTTTTTCTTCGTACTCTTTCAGTTCCTGTGTAATATAACGTTCCGCATTTACCAACGTCTGCTTGCGAATCCACTCTTTAGGGACCTTGTCCTTATGAACATTACGAACCTCGATATAATAGCCGAATACATTATTATAAGCCACTTTCAAACTCGGAATACCCGTTTCTTCGCTTTCCCGCTGCTGTATCTGAAGCAGATAGTCTTTTCCCGAATACGAAATCCGGCGCAATTCGTCCAAATCCGCATTCACACCGTCTTTAATCACTCCGCCCTTATTTATCAACAAAGGAGGATCATTATTAATTTCCCGGGCAATCCGGTCACGAATAGAAACACAAAGATTCAACCGCTCACCAATACGGTTCAGACTTGCATTATCCGCTTCAAGACAAGCCTGTTTGATCGGTTCGATAGCCTGCAAAGCCACTTTCAGCTGAACCACTTCACGCGGTGACACACGTCCCACAGCCACTTTGGAGATGATACGCTCCAAATCACCGACAAGATGCAACTGTTCTTCGATCAACTCCTTAAAGTCCGGTTGACGGAAGAAATACTCCACCACATTCAGACGCTCATTGATCGGTTTCTCGTCCTTCAATGGAAAAACTATCCAACGTTTCAACAGACGTGCTCCCATTGGGCTGATCGTCCTGTCAATCACATTGAGCAGACTGCTTCCTCCATCGTTCATGCTGCCAATCAATTCGAGGCTGCGCACCGTGAATTTATCCAGCCGGACATATTTATCCTCCTCAATACGAGCCAATGAAGTAATATGCCCGATTTGAGTATGCTGTGTCATTGTCAGGTATTGAAGAATAGCCCCCGAAGCAATAATACCGTTTTTCAAATGCTCTACTCCGAATCCTTTCAGATTCTTTGTTTCAAAATGCTTCAGAAGTTTTTCGCGGGCAGTAGTTTCCGTAAACACCCAGTCGTCCAGTTCGAAAGTGAAGAATTTACTACCGAAATTGCCTTCAAACATAAGGCGCTTGCCACGTTCAAAAAGAATTTCTTTCGGGCCGAAGTTATTCAACAGTTTGTCTATATAGTCGAAAGGTCCTTCGGCAGTCAGAAATTCACCGGTAGATATGTCGAGGAAAGCAACCCCGCAGGAAGCCTTTCCGAAATGTACGGCGGCCAGGAAGTTGTTTTCCTTATAGTTTAATATATTATCATTGATAGAGACACCGGGAGTCACCAATTCGGTAATGCCGCGCTTCACCAGTTTCTTGGTCATTTTCGGGTCTTCCAACTGGTCGCAGATAGCCACCCGTTTTCCGGCACGAACCAATTTCGGAAGATAAGTATCGAGCGCATGATGAGGAAATCCCGCCATTTCAATCGTCTTTCCTTTTCCGTTAGCACGTTTTGTCAGTGTGATTCCTAATATTTCGGCTGCAACAATGGCGTCCGTAGAGTATGTTTCATAAAAGTCACCGCAACGAAACAGCATTACCGCATCCGGATGTTTCGCCTTCAAATCCAGAAACTGTTTCATCATGGGGGTGAGCACGATTTCTTCTTCGTTCACGGTTCTCTCCTTTTCTTTTTTTATTGAGTATATACTGTGATTATCGGAACAAAGATAACGGTTTTTCGGCAGAGAATCAACGGAATCCACCGATTCAATTATCAAAATTAGTGTTGCATACCTTTAAAAAAGAACGGAGTTTTTCTTAACAAACAGGAGAAAACTATTAAAACGTGTTATAAAACATAGTATTTTACTTGGATAATTTGCTAATTTCCCAAGAGTCCGTATCTTTGCAATGTGTTTTTCATAGTATTAGATTTAAGGTTAACAAAGGTTGGAGCAAGGCGTTGCTCCTTTTTTTATGTCCATAAGCCGGGTTTTACCACCCGGCATGTTCATTTTTGTTTTCGTGCGCATCCGCATCACGTTTCTTTTCACTCTGATAATCCCATTCGATCTCGTCAACGTATTCTTTTCCATTATATACCGCAACAGCCTTGATTTTGTTTTTTCCTTTTTCAAGTGTCACCTGGTCGAAGATATAATGTACATCCGTATATCCCTTACGAATGCCTGTCAGTTCTTTGCCGTTCAAGTAAACTTTGGGAGTTCCGATATTTGAATAAACAGTGACGGAAGTCTGCTTCCGTTCGCGGTCCGTGTTACGTCGTTGCGTCAGATAGAGTACGGGAGACTTGCTCCAGTTCGCTTTATACCAGTAGTAAGAGTCCTTTTTTATTTTCCGGTCGAAGGTCATCAGCCCTTTCAGGTTCCGGGCAGGCACACCGCCACGGCTCCACATAGGCACGGCAAAGTCGAACATATTCCATAGATAAGAAGCAATAATATAGGGATGCTCAGCTATCACACTCCACTGATATTCATGCGTCTTGGTCTGGAAAGTTTCCGGATAGTAAGGCTTTCCCCAGTTCAACGCATCGCCCAGATACTCCGTCTGATGGTCAAGGTTGGCATCGGCTCCATATTCGGTCAACATCAATTTCTGCCAGGGATAGTCTTTTTCGAGTCCTTCCACCCACGGTTTGATGTCCTGCACTTTCTTTTCGTACCAGCCGAAATAACGGTTCATGCCTTGTATATCTGTATTCTGATTCACCGGATGATTGGCATGACCGTAACCGTTCACGGCAACCGTGTAGCGGTCAGGATCTTCCGTCTTCGCCAGATCGTGAAGAGATTGAGTCAATGACGCTGTGTATTCGTGAGGCTGATAAACCTCATTGTGCAACCCCCACACATAAATGGAGGGATGATTGAAACTCTGACGAATCAGTTCGCGGAGTTGTGTCTGCGCATTCTCCGATTCGTAGCCTGTCACCCGGTTGACAAAGGGGATTTCCGCCCAGATAATCAAGCCCAATGTATCACAACGCGAATAAAGATATTCCGACTGCTGATAATGAGCAAAACGCACGGTCGTGGCACCGACATCCATAATTTGAGCCAGGTCAAAATCATGTTCACGGTTGGTCAGCGCACTCCCCAGGCCCCACCAGTCCTGATGACGGGTAACACCATACATCGGATATTTCTCTCCATTAAGATAGAAACCTTTTCCGGCAACAATTTCGTAATGACGAACACCCAAAGGCTGCGTGACCTCGTCAATCACCTCACCATTTGCCAACAGACAGGAGACTACTTTGTAAAGATAAGGGTCCTCCCTACCTTGCCAGAGATGAGGATTCTTTAGTTTGAATGTTGATACATAGCTTTGCGTTCCTTGCGGAGTCAACTCAAGCGGCAGACGTTGGGAAACCACCTTTTTCCCTTCCTGCGTATAAATACTGTTCTCCAGAACAAGCTGCGCAGGAGCCAGACTACCATTATCCAGCTTTACTTTAACAGTTATATCCGCCGAACGTCTTGATACATTCTTCTGAGTGATGTACACACCGGGAGAGGCGCAATCGGTCACTGTGATATTATTCTGCTCCGTAGTAATCAACCATACGGGACGGTAAATACCGCCATACACCCCAAACAAACTGTGATTGACAGGAATCACATCGGGACGGGCCGTATTGTCAGCCTTCACGATAATCTCGTTCTCAGCCCCCAGTTTCAAGGCAGTGCCTATCTCGAAAGCGAAGGCACTATACCCGCCTTTATGCGTTCCCACCAACTTTCCGTTGACATAGACTTCTGTGCAAGCCCCTACTCCTTCAAAACGCAAGAATACACGTTTACCCGCCAACTCATTTCCGAAAAACTGTTTCTTTCTGTAATAACCTACACCTTCGTAGAATGCATCAGCTTTCACTTGCATATCTTTCGCATTCCAGGTATGGGGAATTGTCACTTCCTCCCACTTGCCGTCCCATTGTGCGGAAGCACGCATAGGGTCCGTAGAAAACGGCCCTTTCTTAAATTGCCAGCCGGTATTGAAAGAAATGACATCACGTGCGGACGTATCATTCATAACTGCTCCCAATAACAGGAGCAGAAATACAATCATATTTTTTACCATTAGATTATGAGTTCTTGTTTATCTGGCCATTTTATAAATCTCACATCCGCCCATTAAAAAAGCACCCACGCCATATACTTCAGTCATATTCCGCGTCACCTTCTTCGGATCGGCCCCGATAGGCTGTACATAACCTAATTTACCGTCTGCATCGACAGCAGAAACCTGTGCATTCCAGCCTTTTACCAGTATAGGAAGGAAAGTATCCTTGTCCAGCAGTCCCTCGTTGATTCCGTAAGCCAAAGCATAGACAATAAACGTGGTACAGCTTGTTTCGGGTGACGGGTAAGAAGCCGGATCGAGCAGACTTGCATGCCAGAATCCGTCCGCATTCTGCAATTTAGCGACACGGGTACAGAGCTTCACGAACAGTTCTTCGTAAAACTTCCGGTTCTTGTCCTTTGCAGGCAGTTCTTTCAATATCTCCGCCAGCCCGCCGAGCACCCAGCCGTTGCCGCGTCCCCAGAAAACCTTCCGGCCGTTGGCCTCGCGTTGGTCAAAATACCGCCAGTCGCGATAGAAAAGATTCTCTTCCTTGTCGAAAAGGTGGTCATACGTAGCTTTGTATTCGCGGTTCATGAATTTGATATACTTTTTATCACCCGTCAGGACGTATAATTTAGTGTAGACCGGAGGAGCCATAAAGAGGGCGTCACACCAAGTCCAGCGTTCCAGTGTCTCAGGTTTGCGATAATCCAGCTTGAAATCGTCCGTCGGCGGGTTCTTCATCACCCAATCCGTGCGGGCAATGGTAGGATTGAGCATATATTTGTTCTTATATTTCCGGTAAAGGTCGATAAAGAGTTGTGAAACAGCGATGTCGTCGGCATGATACATCCGCTTGTCCGGCTGCCAGCCGTTACGGCTTCCGATACGGGTGAGCCATTTAAAATAATCCTTGTTACCGTCTTCACGTTCCGCCAATTCCGCCCAGTCGAGCATACCGACATATAGTACGGCGTTTGTCCAGCTCAGGTCACCATGTTCGGCGCCCTTGTTGGGGTTGGCTATTTGCCAGTCGGCAACTTTCTTCATCGTTTCTTTTATTTCCGCTTTACGGAAAGGAATGTTTTGTGCTTGCACGGTGAGGGTAGACAGCAGCACTGCTACGACCCCGATTTTTGTTCTTAGATTCATTCGTTTATCGTTTAAAAAATTATGAAAGTTCGGTAGTTTTTTGGTTCCAATACCCGACAAAGTACAAATATACGCCAAATATCGGATATAATTGAGGGATTTATTGGAAATATATATCCACCATGGTGAATATATAGATTCAACATATTGGGCATATATGCCCAGCGTGGTGGATATATATGCCCAATAAACAGGAAGTTAATGGTACGTTATACCATTAAGAAAACGTTACTTGCTGAAGTCAATGTCCAACGGCTCGATATTGTTTTCCGAACCGGCATATCCCGGTGTCTGATTGATATGTCCCTGCACATTTGTCGAAATAGCATTCAATGCAATCGGCCACAATACATTGTGGGGAGCAATGGTATATTCATTTCCAATCGGCGTTTTCACCCCTTTGTTATAGAAATCCGTTACATCCATAATGTGGTCGTAGAAGAAGTTTTTCTCGGAGAAATTATCCATACGGTAGGTACGTCCCTTATCGTCCGCCTTGCCGGTTTTAGCATAGATAAATGCGATACGGGTCAACTCCGTCTTACGCGGTTCTTCGTAATACAGTTCGCGGGCACGTTCGTCCAGAATCGTACGGATAGTCATCTGGTCAGCATCAAGTTCATCGGCTCCCGCTCTGCGGCGTACCTTGTTCACGTCATCGGCAGCTTTCTGGAGGCTGGTTGCATCACCCTTCCAAATGTATGCCTCAGCACGTAACAGATACGTTTCGGCAATACGGAAAATATACCAGTCGGCCCAACCACCGCGCCACCATTTATCTTTCTGGTCGGCAACGTTGGTCTTATAATGCGGCCACCCCACCCAGTCACGAATTGTATCGTTTACCAGGATGTTTCCTTTATCGTCTTTAAAGCGAACCGGTTGTCCGTACCATTCCGTACCTTTGAGCTCAGGATTATTGTAGGTCAGGTCGGTCATTTCTATCCAGTTGCCCGGAGCATGACGAAGATCTGTGTCATCCAGTGTCCAGATCATGTGCGTATGATACCAGGTAGAACGTGCTGTACATACTCCACGACCATATTGCTCAAGATAGGGATTTTTCTTTGCATCGTTATCGGTAAATCCGTTTTTGCCGTCGGGAGTTTTAATCTCGCCGTCTTTTGCAAACCAGGGAAGCACCTGCCGTTTGATTTCCAGTCCGGCTGCCGAACGAATATCCTCACCGGCATCATAACGGTCGAGCACCATGTAAAGTACTTCTTTGTTTTCAGGCAAGGATTTATTCTCAGACTGATGCAAGTCCCAAATCACATTCTTGGTAGCGTCATTCTTGTCAACACCGAAACGCTCTGTCATTAGATAGTGCACTCCGTCATTAATGACGTTATTGGCTGATTCGATTGCATCGTCAAATTCGCCCAATGCAAGATTGATCTTTGTCAGTAAGTGATAAGCCGCAGCCTGAGTCACCATACCGATATAAACGTTGTTTTTCAGATAAGGAGCCGTACGGTCCAAATCGTTTTTCAGATACCGCAAGATTGCTTCACGCTTCGTTGAATAAAAATCATAACGTGGCCCAGTGATTTCTTCTGTGATGAACGGTATATCCCCATACTGATTCACCAGACGGTAATAACGATAAGCACGATGGAAACATGCCAATCCTTCAATTTCCTTACGTTGGTCTTCATTGTCAAACTCTGCCGTTTCCGAACGGGTCAGCAATGTATTGGCGTCTTTAATACCTTTATACAGATAGGTCCAATAGTTATTAATCTGACTTGCATTTCCTGTCAGAGAAGCACTGGGAGTAATCTGTCGAACAAGATCCTGTGGAGAGTTTGCCGCGTCAGTACGTCCGTTGACACTTATATCCGAAAAGAAATATTCGGAAAGGATACAAGGGTCCATAGAGCCTCCTGTGGGATAAAAATCAAAGTAACGGACGTCACGGTTCAACATATCCGTTCCGGTCTTCAGGCCGTTGTAATCCGTAAAAGAAATCTCCGGCGTATAGAATGAAAGTGGCTTCGGGTCCAGCCAATCCGAACAACTACTTGCTAATACAGCTACTCCAATCATGCAGGCAATGCCTGTTTTCTTATTATTTAGTTTCATCAGTCTGTAGATATTATAAAGTCAAGTTAATACCAAAATAAATTACTCTCGGGGTATTTGCATCACTGTTTTCCGGGTCGTAACCGGGCCAACCGGAGATATAACCTGCATTCTTCATCGTAGCATTGACGTTCAGGTTCTGAATCCGCAGCGGCTCTATCAGCTTCTTCGGGAAAGTATATCCGATTGAGATATTATCAAAACGCAGGAAAGAAGCGTTCTTGTAAATGGCATACGAAACGCCGGCAGGCTTCTTGTTGGCCAGACGCGGATATTCATTGTTACGGTTTTCCGGCGTCCAGTAGTCACGTTTAATCTGGTTCGTCACGTTCAGCAAAGCATTGTCGTTGGTAAAACGTCCCAATGTCTTTTTATGTCCGATATAGGAGTACATATTGAACGAGATATTGAAGTTCTTGAACAACGTGAAATCATTACGCATACTCCAACGCAGACGCGGCATCGTAGTTCCCTGGAATTCCTTATCCGTATTGTCATATTTGTAGTTCATATCTTTATCCAGCAGATGAACGTCACCCGGCTGCTGACCGTATTTGGCAGCTTCTTCACGTTCTTCTTCCTGCCAGATTCCCACTACCTTGTAATCCCAGATTTCATCAATATCGTGTCCGATGAAACGCTTGTTCTTGATATCGTCCGCTTCACGCTGGCCGATAACGTTACCGTCCGCATCTTTCACATCTTCCATGATTCCGTACAGGTGAGTTATCTTGTTCTTGTTATAAGCCAGGCTGAAAGAAGTACGCCATGTAAGCTTATCCATTCTGATGTTGGTAGAGTTCAGTGAAAGCTCGACACCGGTATTCTGTACCTCACCGATATTAGACATCACGGAGCTGTAACCGATCAGGCTGGGCAACTCACGGCTGACAAGCAGGTCGGTCGTAATCTTCTTATATACATCTAGGTTAGCGCTCAGTCTGCCTTTCAGGAAAGTCAGGTCCGTACCGATATTCCATGAAGTCGTTGATTCCCATTTCAGGTTGGGGTTAGCCATAGTAGAAGCGTAGAAAGTGTTGGCGGTCACCAGACTGCCGGTTGCCGGATCCACATAAATGTATTTGCGCGGGGCCAACTGCATGAATGCAGCATAAGTACCTACGGCACGGTTACCGTTCTTACCCCATGAGAGACGCAGTTTACCATATTCGAACCAATCCGGACGGTGCAGGAATTTCTCTTCAGAGAACACCCAACCCAATGCGATAGCCGGAAAAGTGGCACGCGGGTTGGCAAGACCGAAAGCTGAATATCCGTCACGACGTACAGTAGCGGTAATCAGGTAACGCTGGTCGTATACATAGTGCAGACGTCCCATAAAGGCGTCTCCTGTACGGTAGACATCATCACTGGATACGTTAGGGCTGGTACCGAAACCGATACCTCCATAACCCAGTTCGTCGGTAGGCAGGAAGTTTTCATTCGTCATTTCATCATGCCAACGCTGGAACTTCTCCCAGTTGGCAAGGAAAGTAAAGTCAAAAGCGTGCTTGCCGAATGTCTTGTTCCACTTCAGCATATTATCCCATTGCCAATAGAAATCCTTCGTATGCGTACGTTCCACACGGCCGTTCTGCGAACCGGAGTCGGGAGAAGCGGCTGCCTTATGGAAAAGATAGTTTGTCCATTCAAAACGCGGAGAATAAGTAGTCTGGATAGAAAAGCCCAAAGGGAGGGTGATTTTCAGATAAAGAGCTGCATTCAAGTTCTCGATGTCATTGCGTTTATTCTGGAAAGCCGGAGCAAGCAACGGGTTGCTCTGGTTATTGTTACCGGTAGGGTATTGTTTCAAAGTCACTCCATCGTCTTCGTAAAGGCTTCCGAAAGGTGAAAGAGTAGTGTAATTGCCGGATGAACTACTGATATATCCCTCATCACGTGAAGTAAACTGTGCGTTCACACCGTAAGTAAGGAAGCTCTGTATCTTATTCTCCAGGTTGATACGTGCACGGATAGCACTGTATCCTCCGCCACGCACGTTACTCTCGTTTTTCAGGTAGTTGATAGATGAATAATAAGACATTTCGTCTTTCTTTCCTGCCACGCTGACCGTGTAATCCTGACGTAACGCTACATCCTGATAAATGACATCGCGCCAGTCTACAAGACGTCCGGCCAAATAGTTGTTGACCTCCGTATTGGTAAATTCGAGACGTGTCAGCCAGATACTTGTCGGGTCGCCTTTATCGTTTCCCATCCAGTTTGCCAAGTCCGCATTGGACATGTGTGCCGGATTGTCGAAATATCCGGTAGCTGCTTTTGAAGGATTTTTGCTAACTTCCACATCCCGGCGGAAATTGATGAAATCCTCTCCTTCGTATACTTCCGGCAAAGAGTTCACCATTGAAAGTCCCCATGTACCACTGAAATTGATAATCGGTTTCGTTGAACTTGTTCCTTTCTTGGTAGTAATCAGCACAACGCCATTGGCTGCCTTCGCACCATAAACGGCTGTGGAACTGGCGTCTTTCAATACGTCTATCTGCTCAATGTCGTTAGGATTGATGTCGGTCATCTGTCCCGAATAGATTACTCCGTCCAATACAATCAGAGGTTCAAGGGAAGATTTATCCGTACTCGTTGCACGCAGGTTGTTTTTACCACGCACCATCATGCTGGTGTTACCCTTCGTATCGGTTTCGATACCTACCGAAAGTCCGGCCACACCCGTGCGGAGCATATCCTGAACAGTTTTCGGTTGTTCTTTTTCAAGGTCGCTGGCTTTCAAGGATGCCACGGCTCCGGTCAGGTCTTTCTTCTTCATTACACCGTAACCTACCACTACGACCTCCTCCAGTGTCTTGGAGTCTTCCTTCATTTTGATGATAGACTTCTGCCCGGCTTTCACCGTCTGAGTCGTATAACCGATATACGAGATCTGAAGCGAAGATCCGAAAGGCGCTTCCAGTTTGTAGTTACCGTCAATATCGGTAATCACACCGGTCGTTGTGCCGGCTACCAAAACGTTAGCTCCGATAATGGGCTCTCCGTTCTCGTCTACAACTTTACCGATGATTGTAGTCGCCTTGCCCGTCTGTGCCGGAGTACTCTTTTTGGGGAACAAGGCAATCTGTGTGCTGGTCACTTCAAATGACAGGTCAATGCCTTTCAGCATTTCTCCTACCGCTTTGGATACAGGAACCTGTTTCACGTTCAGGCTGACTTCCTGTTTCACATTTACTTGTGTTGCGTCATAAAAGAAGGTATAGCCGCTGGTTTTCTCAATGCGTGCCATAGCTTCGGACAATGGAATTTTCGAGAAGCTTATCGTTATCATCTTCTCTTTTACTTGTGCAGAAAGTACAACGCTAAAAAATAATAGCGTTAAAAGTGCAAAATGCTTTTTTAAATTCATATTTTTGCGATATTAAAAGTTAACTGTAAGGAGGCTGCATTAAAATGGGTCAGATTTTAATGTTCACTCACTTTCTTCGGTTAATAAAAAACTTGATTTGGTAGGGGGGAAAGCCGGAAGCGGAACTTCCCCCTTATTTATTCTATATCTTCATTATATCATAGGCTCGCCTTTCTCTCTTACTTATTTGTCAAAAAATTCATTTTACCGATATTGAACTCGGATATTTGCATTGTGTGTTACCACTTATTGTTTCTGCTTCGGTAAAATTGTCAACATATTCTCATCATTAAATTCATAGTTGATAGGATGAATGCGCGACATGATTCGCATGATTTCTTCCAACGGTTCGTGCCGCAAGGTGAATGTGTATCTGTACTGTTCCTGCAATTCCGGAGACAAATTTATCTTCACATTATACCATTTGGACAGAAGAGGGCAAATCTCATCCAACGGCCTGTTTTTAAATACAATCTGATTGCTTGCCCACGAGACAGCCAACTCGATATCTCCTTTTTCTATTTGAAGCCGTCCGTTACGCTTGTTGAAAGTACCGACTTCTCCCGGATGCAGAAAACGGGTTTCCGCTTTCGTCTCCAACGACACCGAACCTTCTTTCAGGCTGACAAATGTATTTTCCGAACCGGGAAAGGATTCTACATTGAATTTTGTACCGTGTACGGTGATTTTCATTCCTTCGGTTTCAACGACGAAAGGATGATCCTTATCGTGGGCCACATCAAAGTAAGCCTCTCCATTCAACCGGACATTTCTGTTTTTCGAATAATAATTCGTATTATAAGTAAGCGAAGTAGCCGAATGAATCCATACATTCGACCCGTCCGGCAGAGCTACTTCCGATTTACCTCCCCAATTGGAATAGGTTTGTTGCGCCATTTCCGGCTGACCGATCTTTATACCTATATATAAAGAAACGGAAAGGAAGACAGCCACAACTACGCAGGCAGCCGCAACATAGCGTTGAAAACGGGGGAAAGCCCACAAACGAACAGGTTGTTCCTTATCTTTGAGATTCACTTCAACTTTATCTTCAGACCTTTCCATATCTTCAGCTTGTCTCCGTTCAGCCTCCTCACACTCCTCCATACGCTGCATCAACTCTTTCCAGTAGAAATCTACGTCCGGCGTATAATTGATAACTTTAGCACGCACCTTTTCCCAAACTCCCCGAAGTTCTTCATACACCTTCCGGTTCTCATCGATAGACACCCACTCCTCCAAGTGCTTTTTATCAGCATCGGAGATGTCTTGTTTCAGGTCGGAAATGATTAACTCCCAAGGTATTTCTTTTTTCATGCTTCGCTATCGTTTTTAACTGTTACCGATACTAAGACACAAAAAACGAATCATACCCTTATTCAGAAAAGCATTTTTTTAGTTTCTACTAAAAAAATATTCTTTAACTTTGCAACGTCTCACTAACCTAATTACAAACACTATGGACGATATGTTCCTTTTGCAATTGATAAAGAATGGTGATAAGCAGGCGTTCAAGTACGTCTTCGATACTTATTTCACTGTTCTTTGCCGCTTTATGTATTTGTATTTAGGAGATACACAAGAAGCGGAAGATATAGCAAGTGACATCTTTGCGTCCGTATGGGAAAACAGAAAAAAACTTGAAATCAGGCTTACTTTCAAAGCTTATCTTTTTCAGGCTGCCAAAAACAGGTGTCTGAACGCTATACGGGACAGAAAGGCTACTGTCTCACTGGACGACATCAACGGACAGGACACTCCGCAAGTAAGCATCACCGATTCACTGGAAACAGAAGAACTGAATAATTTAATTCAGGAGGCTATCCTGTCACTTCCCGAAAAATGTCGTGAGGTATTTCTGCAAAGCCGCACGAAGAATCTGACAAACCAGGAAATCGCGGAGTCAATGGATATATCTGTCAAGACAGTAGAGGCACAAATCACGAAAGCGCTGAAACAAATCCGGAAGTTCTTGGGTACACAATATCAATATTTGTTCTAAGTTTCCCGGCAGATAAAAGATGGAATGATCCTACTTCTTTTCCGCCAGATAAACCCCTAATATGATGCAAGCCGCCCCCATTAACGTAATCCATGTGATTTGTTCGTGGAGAATGAGCACCGAAGCCACCATCGTCACCAACGGATTCAAATAGATATAATTGGAGGCCCGCATCGTTCCCAGCTGTTTCAAAACCACATTCCAAAGAATATAGCAGATCAAAGAAGCCAGGACTGCCAGGAACAAGAGATTGGACAATACGAGCGGTTGCAGAAGCACATCAAAATCCGGTTGCAGCGGATGAAGAAGAAAAGCGGGAAGAATAGTCAATACCCCATAGAAAAATATCTTACGGGTAATAAATACCGTGGGATAACGTCCCGTCATCCACTTTATTACCAGACTATAAAAAGCCCATGACAGAGCCGCAAGCAAAGTGAGCAAATCACCCACAGGAGAAAGCTTCAACACTACACTTCCGTTAAAGACGACCAGCCCTACGCCAATCAGGGCCAACAGCGAACCATAGATCAGCCCTTTCGTAGCCTTCTCACTCTTATAAAAGAGCAGGGAAAGAATCGTAGTCAGCAGAGGAGCCGTGCAAATGATGAAAGCAACATTGGAGGCTTGGGTAATCCCCAAAGCTGTATTTTCTGTGAAGAAATAAAGCGATCCGCCGAATACGCCTCCCGCCACCAACCAAAGCTCATCTTTCAGATTATCGGCAAACAAGTGTTTTGGAGAAATCGCCCAAATACCTATATAGGCTATCAAAAAGCGATAAAAGAAAATTTCCTGAGGAGTGAGTCCGTGATTAATCAATACTTTCGTTGCAATAAAGGTCAGCCCCCAGATAGCAACCGTCAGTATGGCAATCAGATGATAGTATCCGTGCGTCAGTTTCATACTTATACTTTTAATAATGCCGCAAAGATACAGGGAATCACGAAAATATATACCGACTCTTATGAATATATTTCAGACAGAATCTCGACTAAACAAAACTATAAATAGTCACTTCTTGCCGAAGCACCCGGTCACTGTCAAATAAAATACCAACAAACGCAAAGGGTTCATTGTATAAACAAATCTTACCAAATAAGGAAAAAACTAAAAATCGGCAAATCCTCACGATATTTCTTCTTTACACTTTATCACCGATATTGCATAAACCCGCTTCGAGTTTTTAATAAATAATGAAATAGTTTATTATAAACGGTTCCCAAGTTTATTAAAAACTATTTTTAGGCACTTTCAGTTACTCAAATCGAATTATTGCAACAAAAATGGGCAAGAACCTTCACAGTTTCTTGCCCATTCGTTATCCTCATATGCAATTTTGCACATTCACCTATTGAACCTATGTAATAATACTTATATATTTCATGATTACTTTTCTGTTTTTAATTTCTCCAAATATACGAAATAAAAACGAGAAAGTCAATAGGTAAAGCGTGGTTATCTGAAAATAAACACGTAAATTTGTGCCTCGAATTAGAAATAACAGTATAAATCACTATAAATAAAAACTTTATCACTATGGAGTACAATTTCAGAGAAATTGAAAAGAAGTGGCAGAAAAGGTGGGTGGAAGAGAAAACCTACCAAGTTACGGAAGATGATTCGAAACAAAAATTTTATGTACTAAATATGTTTCCTTATCCATCAGGAGCCGGACTACACGTAGGACATCCGTTGGGATACATTGCTTCGGATATTTATGCCCGTTACAAACGACTGCAAGGCTTCAATGTACTCAACCCGATGGGATATGACGCTTACGGTCTGCCGGCAGAACAATATGCTATCCAAACCGGACAGCATCCTGCCATCACTACCGTCAACAATATCAACCGCTATCGCGAGCAGTTGGACAAAATAGGTTTCTCTTTCGACTGGAACCGTGAAATCCGTACTTGCGACCCGGAATATTACCATTGGACACAATGGGCTTTCCTAAAAATGTTCAACAGTTATTATTGCAACGACGAGCAGAAAGCACGCCCTATCGAAGAACTGGAAAAAGCCTTTGCTGTCTACGGAAACGAGGGACTGAATGCCGCTTGCAGTGAAGAAATCAGTTTCACCGCCGATGAATGGAACGCAAAAAGTGAAAAGGAAAAGCAGGAAATCCTGATGAACTACCGCATCGCTTATCTGGGCGAAACAATGGTAAACTGGTGCGCTGAATTAGGAACGGTATTGGCGAATGACGAAGTAGTGGACGGCGTCAGCGAACGCGGCGGTTTCCCCGTCATCCAAAAGAAGATGCGCCAGTGGTGTCTGCGTGTATCCGCCTACGCACAACGTTTGCTTGACGGACTGGATACTATCGACTGGACAGATTCTCTGAAAGAAACTCAAAGAAACTGGATCGGACGCTCGGAAGGTGCCGAAGTTCAATTCAAGGTAAAAGACAGTGATCTCGAATTTACAATCTTTACCACCCGCGCAGATACCATGTTCGGTGTTACCTTTATGGTGTTGGCCCCGGAAAGTGAATTGGTGGCACAATTAACCACTCCTGCACAAAAAGCGGAAGTAGACGCTTACCTCGACCGTACTAAGAAACGTACGGAACGTGAACGTATTGCCGACCGCAGCGTTACCGGTGTATTCAGTGGTTCGTATGCGATCAACCCGTTCACAGGCGAAGCAGTACCTATCTGGATCAGCGACTACGTATTGGCCGGTTACGGAACGGGAGCTATCATGGCCGTACCTGCTCACGACAGCCGCGACTACGCCTTTGCCAAGCATTTCGGATTGGAAATCCGCCCGTTGGTAGAAGGTTGTGATGTCAGCGAAGAAAGTTTCGACGCCAAAGAAGGTATCGTCTGCAACTCTCCGCGTCCGGACGTCACTCCTTACTGTGACCTCTCCCTGAACGGACTGACTATCAAAGAAGCAATTGAAAAAACCAAGAACTATGTAAAAGAACATAATCTGGGTCGCGTAAAAGTAAACTACCGTTTACGTGACGCTATCTTCTCACGTCAACGTTACTGGGGTGAACCCTTCCCGGTTTACTACAAAGACGGAATGCCTTATGTAATCGAAGAAAGCTGTCTGCCACTGGAACTTCCGGAAGTTGCCAAGTTCCTGCCTACCGAAACAGGCGAGCCTCCATTGGGACACGCTACGAAATGGGCGTGGGACACAGCGAACAAATGCGTGGTAGAAAACGAAAAGATTGATAATGTAACCGTTTTCCCATTGGAACTGAATACCATGCCGGGATTCGCCGGATCTTCCGCATATTATCTGCGCTACATGGACCCGCGCAATCATAAAGCATTGGTTGACCCGAAAATTGACCGGTACTGGAAGAATGTAGACTTATATGTAGGGGGTACCGAACATGCTACGGGTCACTTGATTTATTCTCGTTTCTGGAATAAATTCCTTTATGATATGGGTGTATCCATAATGGAAGAACCATTCCAAAAATTAGTAAACCAAGGAATGATTCAGGGTCGCAGTAACTTTGTATACCGTATCAAAGATACCCATACATTCGTTTCACTGAACCTGAAAGACCAGTATGACGTTACACCGCTTCACGTAGACGTTAACATCGTATCCAATGACATTCTCGACCTGGAAGCATTCAAGGCATGGCGTCCCGAATATAAAACGGCAGAGTTTATCCTCGAAGACGGAAAATATGTCTGTGGTTGGGCGATTGAAAAGATGAGTAAGTCAATGTTCAACGTTGTCAACCCGGATATGATTGTTGAGAAATACGGTGCGGACACACTTCGTATGTACGAAATGTTCCTCGGCCCGGTAGAACAGTCCAAGCCCTGGGATACAAACGGTATCGATGGTGTACACCGCTTTATCCGCAAATTCTGGTCGCTGTTCTACAGCCGCACGGATGAATATCTGGTGACGGACGAACCGGCAACGAAGGAAGAACTGAAAAGCCTCCACAAACTTATCAAGAAGGTGACCGGTGACATTGAGCAGTTCTCTTACAATACCTCTATCAGTGCATTCATGATTTGCGTAAACGAGCTTTTCAACCTGAAATGCAGTAAGAAAGAGATTCTAGAACAACTCGTCATCACGCTTGCTCCTTTCGCTCCGCACGTTTGCGAAGAATTGTGGGACGTACTGGGACACGAAACTTCCGTATGCGACGCCCAATGGCCGGTATACAACGAAGAATATCTGAAAGAAGATACAATCAACTACACGATCTCTTTCAACGGAAAGGCACGTTTCAATATGGAATTTGCTGCAGATGAAACTTCGGACGCCATCCAGGCAGCCGTATTGGCTGACGAACGTTCACAGAAATGGATCGAAGGAAAGACTCCAAAAAAGATCATCGTCGTTCCGAAGAAGATTGTAAACGTTGTTATTTAAACAGGCATTAAGTAATAAGTATTAAGTATCACCACGGCTATGATTCAAATATATATCCGCAAGGTGAATACTTAATACTTGATACCTGATACTTTGACACCTAATACTTAAAATCAATGCATAAACTAGCAAAAGCGGGAATAATGAGAGAAGTGAAAGATTATGCTTACATCACTCTCGGACTAATCAGCTATTCTTTGGGCTGGGCGGCATTCTTACTGCCCTATCAGATAACGACCGGAGGAACTACCGGTATCAGTGCTATCATCTACTACTCAACCGGATTCCCTATCCAATGGTCATATTTCATTATCAACGCCGTTCTGATGACATTTGCTATCCGGATATTAGGCCCGCGATTCAGTATAAAAACGACGTATGCTATCTTTATGCTGACTTTCCTGCTCTGGTTGTTCCAACTACTGATCAACAATTATGTGGAAGTACCGGACATGACAGCCGACGGTAAACCGCTACTGCTCGGTCCCGGACAGGATTTCATGGCCTGTATCATCGGTGCCGCCATGTGTGGCGTAGGTCTGGGCATTGTGTTCAACTATAACGGAAGTACGGGAGGAACAGATATTATCGCCGCCATAGTTAACAAATATAAAGATGTGACACTCGGAAGAATGATTATGATTTGCGATGTATTCATCATCAGTTCCTGTTACTTTATATTCCATGACTGGCGTCGTGTTATCTTCGGTTTCGTCACCCTGTTCATCATTGGCGTCGTGCTCGACTGGATTATCAACAGTGCACGCCAATCGGTCCAATTCTTCATTTTCTCCAAGAAGTATGACGAAATAGCCGACCGTATCATCAAAGATGCCGATCGCGGAGTAACCGTGCTCGATGGCACAGGCTGGTACAGTAAAGCCAATGTAAAAGTACTGGTAGTACTTGCCAAGAAACGCCAGTCACTCGACATCTTCCGTCTGGTGAAACGTATCGACCCGAATGCTTTTATCTCCCAAAGTTCAGTTATCGGAGTATATGGCGAAGGATTCGAAAAACTGAAAGTAAAATAACCGGTTCCAAGCTTTGATTGGCCCGATAAGTATTGAACAACCCCGTTAAAAACAAAATAAGATGATGAAACGCAAACTGGTATTTGCTACCAACAACGCTCATAAACTGGAAGAAGTAGCCGCTATCTTAGGAAACCAAATAGAACTGCTGAGCCTCAACGATATCGGTTGCCATACGGATATTCCCGAAACAGCCGAGACGCTGGAGGGAAACGCCCTGTTGAAATCGTCGTTTATCTTTAAAAACTACGGCCTGGATTGCTTTGCCGATGATACCGGACTGGAAGTAGAAGCCTTGGACGGGGCCCCCGGAGTCTATTCCGCCCGCTATGCAGGCGGCGAAGGACACGACGCCCAAGCCAATATGCTCAAACTGCTTCACGAACTGGAAGGCAAAGAAAATCGCAAAGCACAATTCCGTACTGCCATTTCGTTGATATTGGACGGAAAGGAATATCTTTTTGAAGGAGTGATAAAGGGCGAGATAATCAGAGAAAAACGGGGCGATTCGGGTTTTGGTTATGATCCCGTGTTCAAACCGGAAGGCTATGAACGGACGTTCGCCGAACTGGGAAATGATATCAAGAATAAAATCAGCCACCGTGCACTGGCTGTGCAAAAACTATGTGAATTTCTACAAAGCTAATTGTATATATCCTTTTAAAACATAAAACACAATGAAGAAAATTACTTTATTTACCTTCCTTACAATCCTATTATGTACTTCATGTGTAACGAAAAAGAAGTTCATGCTTGCAGAGCTGGCAGCTACCGCAAGCAAAGATAGTTTGCAAGGACTACTGACCGACTGCCGTAACACGGGCAACCAAATGTCGGTACAAATCAAAAACCTCATGCGTGATACAACAAAAATGGGAAACAGTATCCGCCAGTATCAAAGTATGCTGAATGTGAACATGACCGAACAGGAAAAACTGAACGCCCTGTTGAACCAGAAGAAAAACGAGTTGAACGAAAGAGAGCGTACTATCAACGAGTTGCAGCAGATGATCAATGCACAGAATGAGAAAGTCCGGAAACTGTTGAGTAGCGTAAAAGATGCGTTATTAGGCTTCAGCAGCGATGAACTGACCGTTCGCGAAAAAGACGGAAAAGTATATGTGGCAATGTCGGATAAATTATTATTCCAATCAGGAAGCGCCCGTCTGGATAAGCGTGGTGAAGAAGCTCTTGGCAAATTGGCCGAAGTACTGAACAAACAGACGGATATTGATGTGTTTATTGAAGGACATACGGACAATAAGCCTATCAACACTGTACAATTCAAGGATAACTGGGATTTGAGTGTGATCCGTGCTACCTCCGTCGTACGTATTCTGATTAAAAACTATAACGTGAATCCTTTGCAGATACAACCGAGCGGCCGCGGCGAATATATGCCTGTTGATGACAACGAAACGGCAGAAGGCAGAAGTAAGAACCGCCGTACGGAGATTATCATGGCTCCGAAGTTAGACAAACTGTTCCAGATGCTTCAAAGCACGGAAGAGTAAAATTAAAAATTCTTATATCGAAAAAGAGGCTGACCTAACGTTAGCCTCTTTTTCGATATTTAGTGTTTCAAGCCATTAAACTATCTATTTTTTAGAAGGATGTGTCATTACCCGCGTTGAACGGATAATGACGGGGGAAACATCACTTCTTTAATGACTGGTGTCCATCAATTGGAAAAGCTTTTCCCGCCCACGCCTTTTGAGATGTCCATTCCTCGGCCGGATCACTCCAAAAAGGATGATCGGCAGGAAGACCCAAAGGCAAGAAAACGAGTGAAGTCATATACAAGCTACCATTATTAGTATAATAGTTGGCCAAATCCGGCTGATGTCCCGCAAAACCAAGTGCCAGGAATCCTTTATCATCAAAATTTCCATCTACTGAAAACATATTTCTCATCACTGCACTTAATGCACTCCGGACTTGTCCGTTAGTCAATCCTTCAGGAAGGCCATATTTCCAGGCAGCCAATGCCAACGATTGAAATGCTCCCATACGATAGACTACGGAACGCCCGAAAGCCGGGAAGGTACCTTCCGGAGAAATAAGACGTTCGATGAAGGTATTAAAACGTTGCATACGACTGATTGCCAGCTTATAACTGATTGGGGTAGGAAAACGGTTCT
>USPQ01000016.1 GCA_900556625.1 uncultured Bacteroides sp.
AAGATAGAATCGTCCAGATAACGGGTTTTAAATTTATAAGAAGTATAAAGAATAGGTTTTACCCCATAATAAGCCTCCACACGGTCGAGCCAGCGCTTGATACCTTGCTGCAATTCTGTCTTATTCTTTCTTCCGGTCATTTCTACATCAAGCACAGGGGGCAAATCTCCGGTATCCAATTTTACCGTACGAATAAAAAAGTCGGCTTGCTTCAAAGCATCTGTACTCGGAATATAAAAATGATAAGCTCCACGTATAAATCCATGATTACGCGCATTGGCAAAGTTTGCCGAGAAAGTAGTGTCACCATGATCGCCTCCTTCTGTCGCCTTCATAAAGACAAAATGCAAAGGAGTCACTGTCTCCTTGTTTTGCCGAAGTTTCTGCCAGTCTATTTTTCCCTGATAATGAGAAACATCAATTCCATGAACATCGTAGCCGTCAGGAATACAAACTCCATATTCTTTTAATCCGTGGCAAGGCTTCCAACGATAAGCATAAGGGCGGATAAAGAAATAATAGAAAGCAACAGAGAAACAACCCACAATCAGTACTGCCAGAATATTACGCAACCAGACAGGCATACCATGGCTCGTCTTCATCTGCACCCTTTTCGGAGCACGGGAAGATTTAGAAGAAGTAGTTCCCTTTTTTCGAGTGGCGGAAGCAGTCTTTTTCTTTTGAACTGCAGCTATCGGATTATTACGTGACGACAAATGACTGAATGATTAAGGGTTAGTGAAAAACGATGAACGATAATCTGTCATACGACACCTACCGTCCATCGTTAATTAATTATTTACCGTTAATCGTTAACCGCTAACAGTTAAGATTATTTCTGTTGTTCCAACTGCAAAGTCTTTGTTGCCTGGTCGCAAACTTCCGTAGGACCAAAGTACTGAATCGGACCCGGATATACATAATCCGTTTCAATAGCCCAACGGTCACGTTGTGCGGCAAATGCTTTGAAAGGAGCACCATCCAGTTTTACCAATGCTTTCTGGATAACCGGTTTCATTTCACCGTGACGGCGTTCCATATTCATCATCATTGTGATAGGCACACCACCTGCAATCCATTCGGCAGCAGGAGCAGTGGTATTGCGTACAGAAGACATATAACCTGTCTTACCGTTAGCAATCAGCATAGAAGCTGTGTAACCCAAAGAATAGCAGTAATCCGCATCGAAGTTTGACGGAGCAGCGCAACGTCCTTCGTAACCGAAGAAGTGGTGCTGAGCAGCAAACTTACCTACATACTTGCCTTCTTCTTTCCAAGCCGCCAACTTCGTAGCTACCATTTCAGACAACAGTTTTTCTGTTTCGATCAATGATACCTGAACGTTTCCGTGAGGGTCACGGTCCAAAGTCAACTGACGGGCAACACCTTCCGGCAGACTTGCATAGATAGCAGAGTTCTCCGGAGAAAGTTTGCGGATGATATAATCACGCTGGTGAGACTTTTTAATCTGAGCGAATTCTTCTGCGTTAGCAGCCAGGAAGTCATTCAGCTCAGCAATCAGACGTTTCATAGCCGGAATGAACTCAACCAAACCTTCAGGAATCAATACTGTACCGAAGTTATGTCCCTGTGCAGCACGTTCTGCCACCACTTTAGCGATGTATGTTACCACATCATCCAAAGACATATCCTTAGCTTCAACTTCTTCTGAAATGATACATACGTTCGGTTGTACCTGCAAAGCGCATTCCAGTGCAATGTGAGAAGCCGAACGACCCATCAATTTGATGAAGTGCCAGTATTTACGTGCAGAGTTACAGTCACGTTGGATGTTACCGATTACTTCAGCATAAGTCTTACAAGCTGTATCGAAACCGAAAGAAGTTTCAATCATATCGTTCTTCAAGTCACCGTCGATTGTTTTCGGACAACCGATTACCTGTACACCATACTTCTTGGCGGCATAGTATTCAGCCAAAACACAAGCGTTTGTGTTAGAGTCGTCACCACCAATGATAACCAATGCTTTGATACCGAGTTTCTTGATAATCTCAAGTCCTTTTTCAAACTGATCTTCCTTTTCCAATTTCGTACGACCGGAACCGATAATATCGAAACCACCAGTGTTACGATATTCATCGATGATGTCAGCAGTCAGCTCCATATAGTTATGGTCTACCAAGCCACCGGGACCTAAGATGAAACCATACAATTTGTTTTCCGGATTCAGTTTCTTGATACCGTCAAACAAACCGGAAATCACATTGTGTCCACCGGGAGCTTGACCACCCGAAAGAATCACACCTACATTCATAGCAGGAAGAGCTACCGCTTCACCGGCTTCAAATGTAATCAACGGCATTCCGTACGTGTTGGGAAACAAAGCTTTGATAGCTTCCTGATCGGCTACAGATTCAGTAGCAGTACCTGCCACTGCTTTAACAGCTCCTGATGCCAATGCTTTTGGAAGTTTGGGCTGATAAGCAGCCCTTGCGATTTGCAATGCACTTTTAGTCATTTTCTCTATTTTTATTTAAAGGTGTTAGTAAGTTTCTTATCAAACTTGAAAAGCGTTGCAAATTTCGCACTTTTTTCCGAATTATGAAAATTCTTCTTTCTTTTGTTTAGGGATTTTGTTTCCAACCTCCACCTAAAGCCTTATAAAGTTGTACTACAGTTATCAATTCGTCGCGAATCGCATTACTCAAGCCAATCTGCGCATCGAAATATCCACGTTGCGCATCCAACACGTCCAGATAATTAATGACACCGTTAATGTATTGAAGCTGTGCAAGTTCCATATAGCTCTTCGCCGAACGTTCCAGATTCGCACGAAGCTCATATACCTCTTTTATCTTGTTGAAATTCACTATCGCATTACGTGTCTCTTTGAAAGCCTGCAATACAGACTTCTCATAATTGTGTACTTCAACTTCATAGGCCGCCTTTTTCGCTTTCAGTGCGGCACGGTTCTTTCCCCAGCCAAAAATTGGAGTCAATAAAGCCCCTTCCATAACCGCATAAGGAGATTTCAACAGTTCCGATAGAGACGTGCTTTCCGAGCCAAATCCTCCTGTCAGGGCAAGACGCGGAAACATATTCGTATAAGCCACCCCTACTTTAGCATTGGCTGCAATCAGCTTTTGTTCAGCCTGACGGATGTCGGGACGACGTTCCAATAAAGTGGACGGTAATCCGATAGGAAGCGTTTCCGGTGACTTAAACTCCTGAAGCAAACGTGAACGGGCAATCTTGTTTGGATATTCACCTGCCAGAAAAGCTATATCATTTTCTTTCAAGGAAATCTTCCGTTCCAAGTCCGGAACCAAAGTTGCCGTACGTGCCAATTCCACCTGCGACTGACGGTACGACGTCTCCGAAGTCAATCCTCCGGCAAAACGGATACGAGCCAAACGGACTCCTTCTTCACGGGCTTTCAAGGTTTGTTTTACGATATCCAATTCCGTATCCAAAGCCACCAACTCATAATATGCCTGTGCCACCTCCGCTACAATAGTCATTCGTAGTGCCCGTTGTGCCTCTACCGACTGTAAATACTCTGCAATGCTAGCCGAACGCGCCCAACGCAAATTTCCCCAAAGGTCAAGTTCCCAAGAGACTAGAAACTGCGCTTCAAAGGTATCCGACCTCTTAAAAGCCTCTCCTCCATGATTTTCGAGTTCACGTTCTGCCGTCACTTTCCCTTTTATATCAGGAAGCAATGCTGCCGTAGAAATCCTCTTCTGTGCAGCCATCTCTTTCACACGGGCAGCAGCTATCAGCATATCCTTATTATGATCCAATGCCCGTTCTATCAAGCTTCTCAATGTAGAATCCGTATAAATATCTTTCCAGTCCTGATCACCAAAGCTAACTGAGTCCTGATGTTGAGCCAAACTGTCGGGTAGATGAAGATCGGGACGGACATAACTTTTTCCTACCTTGCAGGAAGTCAATATTCCTACAAATAACAATATGACAATATATAGTTTCTTTCGTTTCATCATTTCTTCTGTTTTAAGAGTTTAGACTTCGTCTTATATACCATCACAAAGAAGAACGGTACAAGAATGATACCAAATACAATAGCAAATATCATTCCGAAAAAGACACCTGTACCGATTGCCTGCCGACTTGCCGAACCGGGTCCGCTAGCCAAAACCATTGGAAGCATACCGAGCACAAACGCGAGCGAAGTCATCAAGATCGGACGGAAACGTAAACGGGCCGCATAAATAGCCGACTGCACCAAGTCTTCTCCCTTGTCAACCTGCACTTTAGCAAATTCAACAATCAAAATTGCATTCTTGGCGGCAAGCCCCACCAACATGACCAGACCAATCTGAAAATACACATCGTTCTCCAATCCGCATACCCATACCCCAAGATAAGCACCCAAAGCGGCAACGGGCAAAGAAAGCAATACGGCAATAGGTACTGTCCAGCTTTCATATTGCGCAGCAAGAAAGAGAAATACGAAAAGGAATACCAATGCCATCACCATGCCTGTCTGACCTCCGGCCTGTTTTTCTTGGTAAGAAAGTCCGCTCCATTCCAAACCTATATTGTCTGGAAGATGTTCACGAGCAATCTGTTCCATGATCTCCATCGCTTGTCCGGAACTGTATCCTTGCGCAGCTGCCCCACGAATGACTGCCGTAGTAAACATATTGAAGCGCTTGATACTACCCGGTCCTGTGGTATAAGAAGCGTTTCCTAAAGATGTTAACGGTATCATAGCTCCATTAGAGGCCTTGACGAAGAATAGATTGATATTATCCTTATGCTCACGGTAAGGAGCTTCCGCCTGAATGTATACCTTATATATACGGTTGAACATATTGAAGTCATTTACGTATACCGAACCGGTATAGGCTTTCATGGTAGAAAATACATCAGCCAAAGGTACACCGAGCATTTTCACTTTGTCCCGGTCTACATCAAAATAGAGCTGCGGTATCTCCGATTGCAAAGAAGAAGACAAACCCGTCAATGCCTTATTTTTAGAAGCGTAATACATTAATGTATCCGCCGCATCCACCAGATTGTCAAAAGTGGCTTCCCCACGAGCTTCCAACTGCATTTCAAAGCCTCCCGAAGTACCTAAACCCGGTATCACCGGCGGAGTGGAAAGATAGACTTTGCATTCCGGATATTCCTCAAGATGTCTCTCCACTGTATCCATAATCTTTTCGATACTTGTGTTCTTGCGCTCTTCCCAAGGTTTCAGTATAACCGTCAACTCGGCACGTCCCTGATTACTGCCTACACGCGGACTGCTTCCCGTCACATTCTGAATATATTCTATGTATGGATTCTTTTCCAGATAAGCAATGGCACGATCGGTCACTATGCGCGTACGTTCCAAAGTTGCTCCCTCCGGCAATTCCAATTCAATCTTGAAGTAACCCTGGTCCTCTACGGGCAAAAAACTAGTCGGAATAATACGATGAACCAACATTATGGCTATCAACACCATACCGAAAGCACTCAACACCCGGCGAGGATGCTTGATAGTCCGGGTAACGGCAGCTACATATTTATTACCGCCAATACCTAACCATTCATTGATTTTCCTGAAAACAATATTTTTCTTCTTCCCACTATCCGGTTTTAAGATCAGAGAACACATGACCGGACTCAATGTCAAAGCTACGACTGTGGAAATGAGCACGGACACTACAATCGTCACTGTAAACTGACGATATAACTGTCCTGTAATTCCGCTCAAGAAACTGACAGGCACGAACACGGCAGCCAATACCAATGAAGTGGCAATCAAGGCGCTCGCCAGTCCGTTCATCGCTTTCTTGGTAGCTTCATAAGGACTCAGCTTTTCCGTTTCCATAATATGCTCTACTCCTTCCACCACTACAATTGCATCGTCCACCACAATACCGATGGCAAGAATCAATCCGAGCAAAGTCAAGATATTCAAAGAGAAACCAAAGATCAACATAAAGCCGAAAGTTCCGATCAATGAAATAGGTACCGCCACTACAGGAATCAACGTCGCACGCCAGCTCTGTAAAGAAAGATATACTACCAACACCACCAGTACTAAAGCCTCAAATAAAGTTTTATATACTTCATGGATAGATTCTGAAATATAGGTTGTCATATCAAACGGAATCTCGTAGCTCAATCCTTCCGGGAAGTTCTTGCTAATTTCCGCCATCGCTTCCTTCACTCTTTCAGCCACCTCCATCGCATTGGCACCCGGCAACATATAGATACCAAGCACAGCGGCATTCTCACCGTTGATACCACTCTCTGTATTGTAGGAAGAAGCCTCCAAAGAAACACGTGCCACATCCCTCAACCGAATGATGGAACCGTTTGCATTGGCACGCACCACAATATCCTCAAACTGCCCAACCGTAGAAAGACGTCCTTGAGTTGTAATAGGAATCGTTATATCCAATCCCTGCACCGGTTGTTGCCCTAGCACACCTGCCGCAGATTCACGGTTCTGATCTTTCAAGGCATTTTGCAAGTCTTGCACGGTCAGACCGAAATTCGCCAATTTATCAGGCTGTGCCCATATCTGCATTGCATAATAACGGCTACCAATATTTGAGACACGTCCCACTCCCGGAATACGGCGAATCACATCAAGCACATTGATGGTAGCGAAGTTACTCAGATAAATTTCGTCAAACTTCGGATCGGTGGAAGTCAGACAGAGTGTCATCAACTGGCTGGGAGCCTGCTTTTCTACCGAAATACCATTCTGGATCACCTCTGCCGGCAAACGGGATTCCGCCAGTTTCACACGATTCTGAATTTCGACTGCCGCCAAATCCGGATCAGCAGAAACATCAAATGTAACCGTTGCCGAAAAACCTCCGGAATTAGAACTGTTCGACTCCATATAAAGCATTCCCGGCGTACCATTGATCTCCTGCTCAATCGGAGTAGCTACTGCCTGAGATACGGTAAGCGCACTCGCACCCGGATAAGAAGCACTGATCTTCACCACCGGAGGAGTGATCTGCGGATATTGATCAACCGGAAGCATTGTCAGACCGATAATACCGACAATCACAATCACGATAGAGATTACAGCCGAAAAAACCGGCCTATCTATAAAAAACGTAACTTTCATCGCCTATTCTCCTTTTGTGTTATCCTTCGTTTCCATCTCCTGCTGACTTACCCGCACTTTCATTCCCGGCGTCAACTTATGGAAACCTTCCACTACAACAATTTCTCCTGTTGCCAGTCCTCTTTCCACCACTACATTATTCCCTACTTCCGGTCCTAATTCAATAAAACGTTTCTCTACCGTATTATCCTTACGCATGGTATAAATATATGCTCCTCCTTTTTCAATGGTAACCGCTTTCATCGGAACAACGAGTGCACCTTCACGAACATCCAACAATAGTTTGACCTTAGTAAACTGTCCCGGCAACAAGACTTGTTTCGGATTCGGCATTTCGGCACGGACGGAAAAAGTTCCCGTCTGAGGATCGACCTGCGGTTCGGCAAAATCTACATATCCTTTATATGGATAAACGGTATTATCCGCCAGCGTAATAGTGATATTGGGTTGCCAGGAACGGGTAGAGTCCTGTTGTCCCAAATTAATATTTCTTTCTTTACTTTTCAGATAATCGAGTGCCGTCATACTAAAATCCACCAATACTGTGTCACTTTTCACAATGGTAGCAAGCAATGATTTTCCACCGGGACCGACCAACGTACCTAAATCCACGTTTCTTTCACTGATATGTCCCGACAGAGGAGAACGGACAATAGTATAACCCAATTCCAATTCCGCCTGTGCCAAGTCTGCTTCGCTCATAGCCACCGTTGCTTCGGCACTTTCAAAAGCAGCTTCCGCATTATCCAAATCCAACTGACTTGCAGCGTTTTGTTCAAACAACGGACGGATACGCTTTAAATCACGTTCCGCTTTCAAAGCCTGCGCCTCATCTTTCTTCAACTGCGCTCTCGCCTTGTCCGCTTTGGCACGATATTGATCCTGATTGATTACAAATAAAACCTGATTCTTATTTACATACGTACCTTCGGCAAAAAGCATATTCTCCAAATAGCCTTCCACACGCGCACGTACTTCGACAAACTGTTGGGCACGGATACGCCCGACATATTCCCCGTATATTTCCACATCATCTTTAACTACCGGTTCCACAATGACTGTCGGCATTTCCGGCTCAATCTTCTGAGGCCGGGTTAGTATCCAATACGCCCCCAACACAATTACCACACAAATTATAGCAGCAATGTTTCTCTTTCTTCTCAGTTTCAACTCATGTTTCGAAAAGAATAATCTCATATCGAATCTTATTATTAAATTTAACTTATGCTTGTTCTATCTTCCTCTCAAGCAAATAGTATGCCAAAATCATTACATTTATTATTCGCTGTCTATCAGCTCATTATACTTTGTCATGCTAAATGCGGAAATGTAGAATTTATCGGAAATATGTAGAAATAATCCACAATTCCGACTTTTGGAACATTTTTTCCATTTCCCAATTCAACAACTAAACAAAATATACCCTACATTTGTAGTATATATAAACACCTGTCTGATGAAAAAACAAATACTTTCAACATTGGTTTTATTAACCTGCTTAATATTTCCTTTTTCTTTGCATTCTCAAGAGCAACAACGCAAAAAAGTAGGAGTAGTCCTAAGCGGCGGAGGTGCCAAAGGTATGGCTCATATCAAAGCCTTGAAAGTGATTGAGGAGGCCGGAATTCCTATTGATTATATAGCCGGGACCAGTATGGGAGCCATCGTAGGAGGGCTTTACGCCATAGGCTACACACCTGAGCAGTTGGACAGCATGGTGCGAAAGCAAAATTGGACATTCTTGTTGAGCGACCGGGTAAAACGGAGTTCCATGTCACTAACGGAGCGTGAACGTTCCGAAAGGTTTATTGTTTCCATCCCTTTTACAAAAACACCCAAAGACGCAGCTTCAGGAGGAATCGTAAAAGGGCAGAATCTAGCCAATCTATTCTCGGATTTGACAATGGGGTATCATGACTCCATCAACTTTAATAAACTGCCCATTCCCTTTGCCTGTGTGGCAGCCAATGTAGTGAACGGAGAACCTATTGTATTCCATGACGGAATACTCTCCACCGCCATGCGTGCCAGTATGGCCATTCCCGGGGTATTTACTCCGGTACGGAAAGACAGTATGGTATTAGTGGACGGCGGAATCGTAAACAATTATCCGGCAGATGTAGTGAAAGCTATGGGGGCGGATATTATTATCGGAGTAGATGTGCAGAATGCTTTAAAAAAGGCAGACAAGCTGAACAGTGCACCCGATATTCTGGGACAGATTGTCGACCTTACCTGCCAGTCCAATCATGAGAAAAATGTAGATATCACAGATACCTATATCCGTGTGAATGTGGAAGGATATTCCTCCGCCAGCTTTACTCCGACCGCCATTGACAGTTTGATGCGAAGGGGTGAAGAGGCGGCAAGATCGCAATGGGAATCCCTGCTTGCCTTAAAAAAGAGAATAGGGATACCGGAAGATTATAAGCCCAAGCAGCATGGCCCCTACTCTTCCCTCTCCAATGTGCGCACCATTTACGTCACAGATATTTCTTTCTCCGGAGTAGAGACTGACGACAAAAAATGGTTAATGAAGAAATGTAACTTAAAAGAAAACAGTAACATTACGACGCAGCAAATAGAACAGGCCTTAGACCTGTTACGCGGTAGCCAGTCTTACTCTAGTGCCAGTTATACACTGACAGATACTCCCGAAGGCTACCATCTCAACTTCCTGTTGCAAGAGAAATATGAAAGAAGAATCAATCTGGGTATCCGCTTCGATTCGGAAGAGATTGCCTCTCTGTTACTTAATGCCACTGCAGACCTCAAGACTCATATTCCTTCCCGCCTATCCCTCACCGGACGGTTGGGTAAGCGATATGCCGCACGCATCGACTATACACTCGAACCCATGCAGCAGCGTAATTTCAACTTCTCGTATATGTTCCAATACAACGACATCAACATCTACGAGAAGGGAAACCGCGCCTACAATACAACCTATAAATATCACTTAGCCGAATTCGGCTTCTCTGATGTATGGTACAAAAACTTCCGTTTCGGGCTCGGACTCCGTTTTGAATATTACAAATACAAAGATTTCCTGTTTAAACAACCGGAACTGATTGATTTGAAAGTAGAATCGGAACATTTTCTGAGTTATTTTGCCCAAATACATTACAACACATACGATAAAGGATATTTCCCCGCCAAAGGCAGCGACTTTAAGGCTGCCTATTCCCTCTATACGGATAATATGGCGCAATATAACGAACACGCTCCTTTCTCTGCATTGAGTGCTTCATGGGCAAGTGTTCTTCCGATCACCCGCCGCTTCTCCGTCATTCCTTCCATCTATGGACGTATCCTGATCGGGAGAAACTTTCCCTATCCTCTGCAAAATGCAATCGGAGGTGAAGTTCCCGGCTTCTATATACCTCAGCAATTACCATTTGCCGGAGTCAACAATATAGAACTGATGGATAATGCAATTATGATTGCGTCTTTAAAATTCAGACAACGGATGGGAGCCATCCATTACCTCATCCTGACCGGAAACTACGGACTGACGGACAGTCATTTTTTCAAAATATTAAAAGGCAAGCAATTGTTCGGTATCAGTGCCGGTTATGGAATGGACAGCGTCTTCGGGCCATTGGAAATCTCATTGGGCTACTCCAACCAGGCGGATAAAGCAAGTTGTTTTGTGAATCTAGGGTATTACTTTTAACAGGATGAATCATTCAGAAGTTGTAGCAGGCGCTGTGCCAAAATACGACAATCCGCACGATTGACTTTTCCATTTCCCGTTTGCGGAATACAATCCGCTACCAGAATGTGCTTGGGACGATAATATGGTTCCAATATCGTTTGTATTCCTTTTTCCATCTCTTGTATATCCGGCTGTTCCGCCAGCAATAAAACCACAGCCTGCCCCAAGCGCTTGTCCGGAACAGAGGTAATAACAAACGGTATCGGAATCAACAGGCGAAGTTTTTTTTCTATTTCTTCCGCTTGAATTTTAATTCCCCCGCTATTTATCACATTATCTTTCCGTCCCAAAATAGAAAAACTTCCATCGGGATGGATGCGTGCAATATCATTGGTTTGCAGAATATCAGCGCAAACCAAAGGTGCTTCAATCACTAAAGTATTTTCTGGAGACAAAGACAAATGCACCGAAGAGAAAGGATGATAGTGTTCGGAAGCCGCAGGACCGTTCAGACGGCGAAGAGCGATATGGGATAAAGTTTCAGTCATCCCGTAAGTAGAATAGACAGCTCCCGGAAGAGATTGAATGTCCGCTTCCAGTCCGACATCAACCGCTCCCCCGCCTATTATCAAAATATCCGTTTGCTTCAACCGTTCCTTTTCTTCAAGAACCTGAAGAGTATTATAAACTTGTAGCGGAACCATTGCCGCAAACTTCAACGGTTCGTGTATATCGGACAATGGATGACCGGAAGCAGGACGCACAATCAAATTCAAACCTGCAACTAAAGAGCGCACCACTACCATCATTGCTCCGATATAACGGAGGTTCATACATAACAAGGCCGTATCTCCCGCCTGCAAATTCAGGTATTCACAAGTCAGACGCGCACTCTGCATCATTTGTTCTTTACGTACCATTAATTTTTTCGGCATACCGGTAGACCCGGATGTATGAACCGCAAGTAAAGGGGAATCGTTGAACCACTCCTGTAGAAAAAGGAATAAATCCCATATGGCGGAAGGATAGTTTTCTACTCCCCGCACCATACATCTGCGTATATCATCAGGTGTATATTCCTTTCCTTCCAGCAACAAGCGTTGCTTTTGTCGATTGAATACCATCATCTGTCAAACCACAAACAATCTTTTCTTATTTCAAGCGGCATTTCTACGTTATCAGTAAAAAGCAATCCTGTCCCTAATCCCTGAGGCAACGGATTGTCGAAAGTAGCGCACCATTGTGCAATGGCGTTCAGACCGATATTAGACTCCAAAGCAGAGGTAATCCACCAACCGATACGCTGACGTTCGGCCTCCGCAATCCATTCGTTTCCACCACTTATTCCACCATGCAACGAAGGTTTGAGGATGATATACTGCGGTCGAATGGCAGAAAGCAGTTTCCGTTTCTCTACCAGAGTATTACACCCTATCAACTCTTCATCCAAAGCTATCGGCAAAGGAGACTCGGAGGTAAGACGCGCCATCTCCTCCCATTGTCCGGCACGGATAGGCTGCTCAATGGAATGCAAATCCAATTCAGACAACCGTTTCAGTTTCTCCATAGCGTCAGCCGGAGCAAAAGCCCCATTCGCATCTACACGGAGCTCAATCTCATTGGAAGAAAAGTGCGCACGGATATGACGGAGCAGAGCCAATTCTTCTTCAAAGTTGATCGCACCGATTTTGAGTTTGATACAACGGAAACCTACATTCATTTTCGTTTCTATCTGCGCCAGCATTTTATTGAAGTCACCCATCCAGATAAGGCCGTTAATAGGAATCCCTGTTTCTCCGCGAGAGAAAGCGGTATCCCACAAAGCCCAATCTCCCGTATGATAGTGACGGATGGCGGTTTCAAGTCCGAAAAGGATAGAAGGATACTTACGCAAAGCGCCCACATCCAATCTCCCATTTTGCTTTTCCACTTCCCGACAGGCTGCTCCTAATATATCTTCATAATCGGGAAGATCGTCACAGCTCAGTGCAGGCAGAGGAGCACACTCCCCTATTCCCACCCGACCGGGAAATTCGGAAGAGGTAAAATGGAGATACCACACTTTCCGGGTGGAGTATGTACCTCGCGAAGTTCCTGCCGACTGCTTGAAATGGAGCAATCGGGGAATGATCTTAATCTTGCAATCCATTGAATGTAAATAATATATCAAAGTATCATTTTTAGGGGAACTTCGGATATTGCTTGAAGTTCGGTTTACGCTTTTCCAAAAAGGCATTCTTTCCTTCCTGAGCCTCATCCGTCAGATAATAAAGCAATGTCGCATCTCCCGCCAGTTCCTGAATACCGGCCTGACCGTCCAATTCGGCATTCAGTCCTGCCTTAATCATACGCAAAGCCAACGGACTAAGCAACATCATCTCTTCTGCCCATTGCACATATTCGTCTTCCAATTGTTCCAAAGGAACTACTTTATTGACCAGTCCCATATCCAACGCTTCCTGCGCATTGTATTTCCGGCAGAGGAACCAGATTTCCCTGGCTTTCTTCTGACCTACCACACGTGCCAGATAAGAAGCACCGAATCCGGCATCAAAACTTCCCACACGAGGTCCCGTCTGACCGAAAATAGCATTCTCGGAAGCTATAGACAAATCACATACCACATGAAGCACGTGCCCGCCACCAATCGCAAATCCGTTCACGGCAGCAATCACCGGCTTCGGGATACTGCGTATCTGCTTTTGCACATCCAGTACACTCAAGCGGGGAACCCCGTCTTTTCCGATATATCCGCCACGTCCTTTCACATTCTGGTCACCTCCCGAACAGAAAGCCTTATCACCTGCACCGGTAATAACAATCACATCAATATCCGCTTCCTCGCGACAAATGCGTAGCGCATCACTCATTTCGGCAGTAGTAGTCGGAGTAAACGCATTCCGATAGCGTTCACGGTTAATCGTGATACGGGCAATTCCATTATAATAATCAAAAAGAATATCATCGTATTCTCTGATCGTAGTCCACTCTCTTTGTGTTGACATAACCTATTTTTCTTTTATTTGATAATAATAATTCTTCAACATACGCGCATCCTTGTTTTTGTTGGTAAACACCTCCAACAACACAGGTTGTTCCATCTCTTCGGGCTGAGTAAAAATTTTCATTGCCTCCGCCAGTTCATCCCCATCTTCAACTTTCATATAGAGAAATCCGCGCTCTTCCGCCCAGCCTTTGGCGGAAGTCTTATGAACGGCTGCGATAAACTTATGGGATGTGCCCGACATATCCAATCCCGGCAATGTATGAAAAATCTCTCCTCCGCCATTATTCAACAAAAGGATACGCAGGTTGGGACGAACATTGACATTCCACAAAGCATTCATATCATAGAAGAAACTCAAATCCCCGATAGCGATAAAATTCAGTTTATCGGAAGCTGCCGCATAACCGACCGCTGTAGACAAAGACCCTTCAATACCACTCGTGCCCCTATTACAGCAAACTTCAATAGTTGAAGGTATCGAATAAAGCTGGGCATAACGAACTACCGAACTATTTGCCAAGTGCAATGCGCACGACTCTGGCAAAGCTTTCACCAATGCACCGACAACCGACATTTCGGAATAAGCAAAGTCCGGTTCAGGAATAGTGTTGCAATAATTCTCCCACACACGGGGATATCCGGGCACACGATTATCCAGCAAACTTGCTATCTTCTCCAGAAACTCAAACGGGTCCATTTCAATCACGGTAGTCAACGAACCGTATAAATCGACCACCTCACCATCCGGCGACACATGCCAATGTTCTTTAGGCGGGTGTTGGCGGAGAAATTTCTTCAGTCGTTTGGAAACAATATGCCCCCCATAAGTAATCAGCAATTCGGGAACCATCTGCTCCATCTTATCTTCCGGAACAGCATAAAGAGCCGCATCGAAATTCTTGACCGGAATGCCAGGTATGGTCTGATTGCCTATATGCTCCGTCAACCAGGCAAAATGTCTGTATAACAGTTTGGTATGCCGTTTCTCAAACAAATAAATAAGATTCATCTGCCCGACAATGACCATCCGCTTCTGGTATTTATTCATCCGTTCAACCAGACCGTTATAATCACGGTCATAAACATTCAATCCCTGATAACGGGTGATAACACGCACTTCCGGCAATTTGTCCACTGTAAACTGAAACAGCGGTTCGGAAACAGGCACATTGATATGTACCGGTCCTTTCCCATGATGATGTGTCTCCAATAAAGCCTCATTAACCAGACGATTACAATACCATTCGTCTTCCTCTGTATGAATCTCGGGAAGATTCACGGACTTCTTGACCAACGTCCGGAATACATCAGGCTGCGGCAAAGTCTGTCCGTCCATCTGCCCGATCCAGGCAGCGGGACGATCCGCAGAAATGACAACCAAAGGAACATTCTGATAAAAAGCTTCCGCAACAGCCGGGTGAAGATTCAGCAACGCCGTGCCGGAAGTACAGCAGATTGCAGCAGGTTTGCCACCATTCAACGTAAGCCCGATAGCAAAATAACCCGCACTCCGTTCATCAGTCATCGCATAACAGGTAAAGCCCGGATGATTGGACAAAGTATGCACAATAGGCGCGTTACGGCTACCGGGACACAACACAACCTTAGTAATGCCGTGCGCCTCAAGCAACGCAACCAGTTGGAGTATGTTTTTCTTGTCTGTATACATGATGATTAGTGATTAGCTTGTTAATGATTAGTGATTAGCGATAATGGAGGTGGAAGTAATCAGACGTTTCATTGTCTGCAACTTTTTTTCCGTTTCCAGCCATTCATCATTCAGCTCCGAAGAGGGCAATAGTCCGCCACCGGCATAAAGAGTCAGTCGTTCATCCTCGATATGCATACAGCGTAAGTTCACATATAAATCAGTCCTTCCATTCGGATCCAGCCATCCGATAAAACCGGAATAATAACGACGGTCATACCCTTCGTTTTCCAATATAAAGCGATAGGCCTCTTCCTTTGGCAAACCACACACCGCAGGCGTCGGATGCAACACTTTCAGGAGATCTCCCAAACCATTATTATCTCTCAAAGAGAAATGAAAATCTGTTTTCAAATGTGACAAAGCTCCAGCGTATGCAGGATAAGGTCCGCTTTCAGTAGAATGGATGCCCAAAGAAAGAAGCCGACTACGGATATAAGCAGTTACGTAATCCTGCTCTTTCCTGTTTTTTTCATCCCATACTTGCGGCAATTTGCCATCCTGCAAAGGCTGTGTTCCGGCCAGTGCAACCGTATTCCATTCATCTTTCTCACCCGATAAAATAATTTCGGGAGTACTTCCCAACCAAATGCCGGTCTGGGGAGTGTAACATAGGTATATATATGAATGAATATAACGTTTGCAGGCCGCACGAAATACGAATGAAAGAGAAAAGTCCGCCCCCTTATCCATCGTAATACACCGGGAAAGTACCAACTTGTCAAAAGTCCCGTCATGTAAGGCATTGATAAATGCTTGAAAACAGTCGGCATACTCCTTCGTGTAAGAGGTCTGAAAAATTTCTTGCTCTTGTATTTGCAAAGAAGCCTCATATTCTTCCTCCGTATCATCGTCAAGAGAAAGGGATTGCCCCCAGCCATCAGATTGTATCAGTACAACCGGACACATCTCACTCACCCGAAAGGGAGCGATAACAAATCCTTTCTGTCCGTTCAACTCTTGCAAATCGTATATCAAACGGATCTCCTCCGCCTGTGTCAACAGACGGGGAAGTTTCTCTCCGGGAATACGGTATACCACAAAAGGTCGCTTTTTCCGAATAAGCGCATCAATAACTGTCAGATTACTTATTTCTTCGTCAATCATCTTTTTTTCATAACACTGTTGACTACCCGTACGGAAGACACCAGTTTGTTTGTTGAAGTAAAGACATCCACATTCCATACATGAGATGAGCGTCCTTTGTGTACAATGGTTCCCACTGCCCGCACGGTATCTCCTTCGTGGGCGGAAGATATATGATTTCCGCTGACCTGCATTCCCACTACTATTTCATCAGGCTGGCAAAGAATCATAGAACCCAGTCCTGCAACCGTTTCAGCCAATGCAAGCGTAGCACCGCCATGTAGAATGCCGAAAGGCTGGCGAGTACGGTGATCGACAGGCATTGTCGCCTCTACTCTGTCCTCAGACGCATACGTATATTGGATACCCAGATTTCCCATCAATGCGTGACGCGCCTGCGCATTCAGTTGGTCTAACGGAATTTCCGCCGCACGGACTTCGGCTATGATTGCTTTTTCAACGGCAAGGGCTACCCCGTCTTCTTCATTCGACGCTGTCACATAATCGGCACACGCTTTCACCGAGTCTTGAGAATGCCCCATAGCTATTCCCAACCCCGCTAACTGAATCATAGTCACGTCGCATACACCGTCACCAATAGCAATGACCTCATCACGTGTCAGGTTCAACGCTTCCAACAAAGCTCCCAAAGTATTCGCCTTGTCGATAGCACACGGAACGACCTCAAGGAAATAGGGTTCGGAACGGAAAACATCCAATGCTCCGTTCAGCCGTCTTTTCCAATGATCTTCCAAACCGACAAGTGCTTCTTCATCATCACTGACAAGCATACATTTGCAAGGAGCAAAGTCAATGGCTGAGGAGAATTCCTCTTCCTTTATCACCCGCAAATTATTCAATTCGGCTTCATCCCGGATATGTTTATTCCCGGGAGAATCGGTTATAATGGTATCATCGTGGTACGTGAACAGCGCAAATCCATTCTTACGGGCTTTCTTTTCCAGATAAGGCAGCATTTCCGGATTTATGCGACGTTCAAACAGAATCTCTCCGTTCTGTGCATTGATAATCTGACAACCATTATAGGAAAGGATAAAACCTCCGTAATTTCCAAGTTCAAGAGATTTTGCCAACGGCAGCAAACCATAGGTCGGCCTGCCGGAAGCCAAAACAATACGTACTCCCATCTGTTGAATCTTCAACAAAGCGGCCAGCGTACGTTTACTAATTTCTTTCGCATCATTCAGTAGTGTTCCGTCTACATCCAAGACCAATAATTTATACTTCATGGCTACACGATTTTGATTTAGATTACAAAGGTAGGAAATTGAGTGAACGACAGAAAGCGTAAGCAGATAAAAATTACTTTAATTTCACTCTTTCAAACGCATTTCCAGATAATCGCGGAGTATTCGGGCATGATTATATACAGGTTCTTTAGAAGCGTAAACAAGTGTTACTACCGGATACGGTTTGATAAGGGCCAGAAAATCGGTCGCTGCCTGAGAAGCATCCAGTTCTTTCTGATACAGTACGACGAAGTCATTCCAGTGTCCCGGTATATCATCGTGAAAACATTTGCGCAAAGCGGCGGATGGAGTGATATCTTTTGCCCAATAATCATATCTTAACCATTCCTTTTTTATTCCGCGCGGCCATAATTTGTCAACCAATACCCTATATCCGTCTGCCTCCGAAAAGTCTTCGTATACTCGCTTTATCCTAACCTGTATCATGATTATTTATATTGATTACTTATTAGAATAAACCGATAAGGCTGGAAATTGTTTAACCATACAAGAACATTGTACGACCTAATTCTTAAAGAGATTCTTGCGCTTTCTTAAACTCGTACGGAGTCATGCCCGTCTTTTTCTTGAAAAGATTATATAATATCGGGGTACTGTTGAATCCGACTTCATCAGCTATGGCACGTATCGTATAATTAGGATGCAGTTTTAATAATTTAATTGCATAATCTATACGCAAATCATTGATATATCCATTAAAATTAGTACCGGTACATTCTTTTATCATTCGGGCAAAACGTGCGTTATTCAAATGTACGAGTTGTGCCAAATCTTCTCTCGACAATTCTGAAGAAAGATATAACTGGTCTTGAACAACAATACGATTCAGTTCAATAAATATTTTTTTATTCTCTTCTTCTTCCCCACTCGCTTTGCCGGTTCCATCAGATATCTCCTCTTGGTCGTCAAACAAAATACTTTCATCTTCTATATCTTGTGAGATCATAAGCTGTTCATCAATATCCAATGACTGACTGTCTTTCTTCCTGGCCAATCTCTCGTTTATAAACTTAGCAAGGATTTTATTCTTATATCTGATAATATGGTTGAAACGCCACATACGCCATAATACAAACAAAGTCAACAGCGTAATACACGTCAAAAAGGTCAATGTTATGTTTCTGACTTTTAATTGGAATGCTTGTTTGGCTATATAGTCCTCTTTTTCAGAAGTATCATACATCGTATTCAACTCTAATGCCGCATTCTCTTTATCCCTGTTATTAATACTATCCGTTATAGCTATAATAGCTCCTTGCAAAATTGCCGCTTCCTTATAGTTTCCCATCCCCATATGGGCTTGCACTTCCCTTTCAAGCACATTCATATATTGCGCATTGATAGTATCTTGCTGCTTCCTCATCAGTTCTTTAAACTCCTGACTGTTGTCAATCACCTGCTTGTAATGCTTGGAAGCCAGCAAATAAGGAATTGAATACATTTTTCCATCAGGTGTACGAGAGTATTCAGTCGATTGATACATCGCAAAGTACTTTTCAGCCTGCTCATATTTCTTTTCCATATAGCAATTATATGCCCATTTAGAGTACAGATAACCATATTGCATATCAACCAATCCTTTCGGAACATCAGGTAAAGTTTCCAATTTTTTTATCTGCTTTTCACGTTCCAAAGCCATAACAGATGCATCCTCATACAAAGAGTCAGTCATTAAATAACTCATTTTCCCTCCATAGAAAGAAGAGAGCATTCCTATCTCTTTTACGCCTTTTCTCCCTTTCAACAAATCGATAGCAGAATCAAAATAATCATACGCTTTATCTTTAAATGACAACATACGGTTATTCTCTCCAATGCAGTATAGCAACCGGGCTTCGGACACGCGGTCCTCCAACCTTTTTGATTGGGCAATCCCGTCAAGCGCATAATTCATACTCTCGTTATATTTACTCATCAAGAAAGATAATTCCGCCAAATAAACAGTCATTTTCAATAAGTGTTCAGGGTCCTTTTGATATACGGAATCAAGCACATAAGATTTTCTTGCATATACATAAGCAAGCTTATTCATAAACAAATTACGATATGACAAGCTACGTAACTCGTCTATAACTCGTAAAGGCATAGACTTTTTATTCTCCGCTACATCTAAAAGTTTCAAAGCACATTTCGGCTTCTCAATATAAATACTTCTTATATATTCAGTAGTTATAGAATCTGCATTTGTGGCCTCATCAGCCATTAAAATTTGGTTATGCACAAATAAAAGAATACATATACATACACCAAGTCGTATATACCTCATAGCGTTTACCATCATTTTATCCGTCAAAGGTAATTCTTATTATTAAAAAGTCAAGAAAATATTTTGTTTCACAAGGTAAAAATAAGAAACATTAGCATTTTATTATTCAAGCAATGCAAACAACGCTTACATATGTGTATCATTTTGTTTCAGTTACATCTTAATTAAAAAAACTATTGGAAGTATCTACCCGCTTTTACCCGGCAAGTCTGGCTTATCTCTTGAACAAACGTGACTCTAACGCCTATATTTTTCATTTATCATTAAAATGATAAGATATTATCACTATTGTGATAAGTAAGTATCATAAATATGATAAGTACAATACATCAAGAGAAAATCTAGCTGCTTTTTGGAACATAATATTGCTATGTATACTTGCTGAAGGAGCCTCCCTTCACCCGCTAACATCCATGAATAGGAGATAGCAGTGAAAAGGTGAAGGCTATTTTAATAAAACGGTATAGACACTATTTAAGAGCATATACGGAAATCGATGTTAAATAATAACAATAGCCAATTCTAATCCAGAATCAAATTAAGAAAAAGAATTACTTCAAACAATTGTTATCTATAAAATACTTGTATAAAAGAAAGAATAAATATGAATAGGAGATAATGGTTTCATCCGTATCGGGAACACCGCTTCTGCAACGTACAGAAACCGAAAGGATCATCAACAATGCCAATATGGTGTATATAAATCTTGTTTACAACTTCTCATTCGGAAAGTCCAAGTCAGACGTGAAACTGAAGATGCAGAATAAAGATAAAGATTCAGGAATACTGAATAGATACTAATTTACTCTTCAAAAAATATCCAATATAGTCCATAAAGATTTCATAAGATGTAGATTTCTATGGACTTTATCGTTATATAAATCTTAATTTATACAAAAACACCCAACTTTACATTATTGGGGTGTAAAGCTAGGTGTTTATTTTGCAATTCGCTGATTTTCAGCGTTTATTGCGGAGAGACAGGGATTCGAACCCCGGGAAGTGTTACCTTCAACGGTTTTCAAGACCGCCGCAATCGACCACTCTGCCACCTCTCCAAAACTTCTTTATCAGAAGTGCTTTCCGTTGAAAGCGGTGCAAAGGTACGAATCATTTTTAAATCTGCAAACATTCTGATATTTTTTTCGCGAATAAATCGTATTTTTGCAGTCCATTAGCAAGATAGAAATATGATATATCCTCAAAATTTTGAGCAAAAGATAGGATTCGACCAGATAAGACAGCTACTAAAGGATAGATGTCTCAGCACTTTAGGCGAGGAACGAGTCTCTGATATGGTCTTTTCCGACCAATACGAAGAAGTAGAAGAAAAATTAAATCAAGTAACTGAATTTATCCGCATCATTCAAGAAGAAGACGGATTTCCCGATCAGTTCTTCTTTGATGTCCGTCCTTCATTGAAACGAGTACGGATAGAAGGCATGTATCTGGACGAACAAGAACTGTTTGACTTACGCCGTTCATTGGAAACGATCCGCGATATCGTACGCTTCCTACATCGGAATGAAGAGGAAGAAGAAAGCGATACCCCTTACCCCAGCCTGAAACGATTAGCCGGAGATATAGCCGTATTTCCGCAATTGATCGGAAAAATAGACGGTATTCTCAATAAATACGGTAAAATCAAAGACAACGCTTCAACCGAATTAGCACGCATACGTCGTGAACTCTCCAGCACAATGGGAAGCATCTCACGATCTTTGAACAGTATCTTGCGTAGCGCACAATCCGAAGGATACGTAGATAAGGATGTAACTCCAACTATGCGCGACGGCCGTCTGGTCATCCCTGTAGCTCCGGGACTGAAACGGAAAATCAAAGGAATCGTACACGATGAATCCGCTAGTGGAAAGACTGTATTTATAGAACCCGCAGAAGTAGTAGAAGCCAATAATCGTATCCGTGAACTTGAAGGAGACGAACGACGGGAAATCATTCGTATTCTTACTGAGTTCTCCAATACCCTTCGCCCGTCTATTCCGGAAATCTTACAGTCGTATGAATTTCTGGCAGAAGTCGATTTTATCCGCGCAAAAAGTTATTTTGCAATACAGACGAACTGTTTGAAACCAGCTATAGAAAATGAGCAACTATTGGATTGGACAATGGCTGTTCATCCCCTGTTACAGCTATCATTAGCCAAACATGGGAAAAAAGTCGTGCCCCTGGATATCGAGCTTAACCAAAAACAACGCATCCTTATTATATCCGGTCCGAATGCCGGTGGTAAATCCGTCTGTCTGAAAACGGTAGGATTACTGCAATATATGCTTCAATGCGGAATGTTGATCCCGCTGCACGAACGCAGTCATGCAGGTATATTCAGCAGTATTTTTATCGACATCGGTGACGAGCAGTCCATTGAAGATGATCTTAGTACCTACTCTTCACATCTGACCAATATGAAAATCATGATGAAAAACTGCAATGAACGCAGCCTCATCTTGATTGATGAATTCGGAGGGGGTACGGAACCCCAGATAGGAGGCGCCATCGCCGAAGCCGTATTAAAACGTTTCAACCGGAAACAAACTTTCGGAGTGATCACCACTCACTATCAAAACCTGAAGCATTTCGCTGAAGACCATGAAGGAGTAGTAAATGGAGCCATGCTTTACGACCGTCATCTCATGCAGGCACTATTCCAATTGCAGATTGGCAATCCCGGAAGTTCGTTTGCCGTAGAAATCGCACGAAAAATCGGATTACCCGAAGATGTCATTGCAGACGCTTCGGAAATTGTGGGAAGCGAATACATCAACGCTGATAAATACTTGCAAGACATTGTCCGCGACAAACGTTATTGGGAGGGTAAACGTCAAACCATCCGACAACGGGAGAAACAGATGGAAGAAACCATTGCCCGTTACCAGACGGAGATGGAAGAGCTGCAAAAGTCAAGAAAAGAGATTATCAAACAGGCAAAGGAAGAAGCGGAACGAATACTGCAAGAATCAAATGCCCGTATTGAAAATACTATCCGCACCATCAAAGAAGCACAGGCCGAAAAAGAAAAGACCCGTCTGGCACGTCAAGAACTGACTGACTTCCGCACTTCTTTGGACGCATTAGCCTCCAAAGAACAAGAAGAAAAACTGGCACGGAAAATGGAAAAGTTGAAAGAAAAGCAGGAACGGAAGAAAAATAAAAAGAACGAACCGAAAACTGCCAATGCCTCAACAATCATTGTTCCCAAAGTGGCTCCCATTGGTATTGGCGAGAATGTAAAAATCAAAGGACAGACAAGTGTTGGGCAAGTCATGGAAATAAACGGCAAAAATGCAATTGTCGCTTTCGGAAGTATCAAAACGACTGTAAAGATAGACCGTCTCGAACGCAGCAATGCTCCTCAAAAGACGGAAGGGATTGCCAAGAGTACATTTGTCAGCAGCCAGACACATGATCAGATGTACGAAAAGAAACTCAGTTTCAAACAAGATATCGATGTGCGGGGTATGCGTGGCGATGAAGCACTGCAAGCAGTCACCTACTTTATCGACGATGCTATATTGGTAGGCATGGACCGCGTGCGCATTCTTCACGGAACAGGTACGGGAATACTCCGTACGCTTATCCGCCAATACCTCTCTACCGTACCGGGGGTCAGCCATTATGCTGACGAACACGTACAATTCGGGGGTGCCGGAATCACTGTAGTTGATTTTGACTAACCTATAAATAAAAACGTCTAAATACGAGAACAAAGCATGAAGAATAACCTATTAAGCGAAAAGCTGATTTATACCGGAGACAGTCTCACTCCTACCCATTTGCACCTATGCACGTATAGTACGACAGAAATACAGGAGTCGTCCGGTAATACCTTCCAATCAATCAAAGATACATTGGACAATACGCACATCAATTGGCTGCAAGTACACGGGATGAAAGATACGGAAACCATCCGTGAGATTTGCAGTCATTTCGAAATAGACTTCCTTGTATTACAGGATATTCTAAATGCAAACCACCCCACCAAAATCGAAGAGCATGATAAATATATTGTCCTGATCTTGAAATTATTCTATCCCAATACACATAAGGGAGAGGACGAGTTGGACGAACTGCTCCAACAACAAGTATGCATTATTCTCGGAAGTAATTATGTACTTACCTTCCTCGAAAAAGAAACCGACTTCTTCGACGATGTCAATACAGCCTTGCGCAATGACGTTCTGAAAATACGCAGCCGCCAAACAGACTATTTGTTCAGTGTGCTGCTGAATAGTGTAATGGGAAATTATATTTCAACCATCTCTTCTATCGATGACGCTCTCGAAGATCTGGAAGAAGAACTGCTCACCATCACCGAAGGATATGATATAGGCATTCAAATCCAGGCACTCCGCCGCCAATATATGCTGATGAAGAAAGCAATACTTCCGCTAAAAGAACAATATGTAAAACTGTTACGTGCGGAAAACCTGCTTATCCATAAAGTCAACCGTGCTTTCTTCAACGATGTGAACGATCATCTCCAGTTTGTACTGCAAACCATCGAAATCTGCCGGGAAACGCTTTCTTCATTGGTAGACCTTTATATTTCCAACAATGACCTGCGCATGAACAACATTATGAAACGCCTGACTATCGTATCCACTATCTTTATTCCCCTAACTTTTCTGGCCGGGGTATGGGGAATGAATTATAAATGGATGCCGGAGCTGGATTGGCGATATGGTTATTTATTTGCCTGGTTAGTGATGGGAATTATCGGTATTATCGTATATTTGTTCTTCAAAAAGAAAAACTGGTATTAACGAAAATATATCATCAGTCATGAAATCAATTAAAGAGTTATATAGAATAGGTACAGGTCCTTCCAGCAGCCACACTATGGGACCGCGTAAAGCCGCAGAAATGTTTCTGGAACGCCATCCGGACGCAGTTTCTTTTAAAGTAACCCTTTATGGCAGCCTAGCCGCTACGGGGAAAGGGCACATGACAGATGTGGCCATTATAGACACCCTGCAGGCGGTTGCTCCTGTAGAAATCGTGTGGCAACCCAAAGTTTTCCTACCGTTCCATCCGAATGGAATGACATTTGCTGCTTTCGACACCAGTAACAAAGTACTCGAAAATTGGACAGTTTATAGTATCGGTGGCGGTGCACTGGCAGAAAACAACGATAGCCCGACTATCGAAAGCCCGGAAGTATATGGGATGAACAACATGACCGAGATTCTGCAATGGTGTGAACGTACAGGAAAAAGTTATTGGGAATACGTAAAAGAATGTGAGAACGAAGATATCTGGGATTATTTGGCAGAGGTATGGACTACAATGAAAGACGCCATTCATCGTGGCCTGGAAGCGGAAGGCGTGCTGCCAGGACCGTTAAATCTCAGACGAAAAGCTTCTACCTATTATATACGTGCCACCGGATACAAGCAATCTCTCCAATCCAGAGGGCTTGTTTTTTCATACGCATTGGCAGTAAGTGAAGAAAATGCTTCCGGTGGCAAGATTGTAACTGCACCTACCTGTGGTTCCTGCGGTGTAATGCCTGCAGTACTTTATCACCTTCAGAAAAGCCGTGATTTCAGTGATATGCGCATTTTACGCGCATTGGCAACAGCAGGGCTTATCGGTAATATCGTCAAATTCAATGCATCCATCTCCGGTGCGGAGGTCGGTTGTCAAGGAGAGGTAGGCGTTGCCTGTGCTATGGCTTCAGCCGCTGCCAACCAACTATTCGGAGGTAGCCCCGCACAAATTGAATATGCAGCAGAAATGGGATTGGAACACCACTTGGGAATGACTTGCGACCCGGTATGCGGATTAGTACAAATTCCCTGTATCGAGCGAAACGCTTATGCCGCAGCACGTGCGCTGGACGCTAACCTCTATTCTGCTTTTACAGACGGTATGCACCGCGTTTCTTTCGATAAGGTTGTACAAGTGATGAAACAAACTGGTCATGACCTTCCCTCCCTCTATAAAGAAACAAGCGAAGGAGGATTGGCTAAAGACTACCAACAGATGTAACAATTCACCTACTCAGTCGGCGGCCAATTGGTATCATCTCCATTACTAATATTTTTTTCATGGAGCAATCCGCCTTCCTGTGAAAAATAAAGTGAATAGCGCTGGCTACCCTGTTTTACTTGAATGACAGAGGTAGTCGGGTTCAAAGGATAAGTCAAAACATACACATCCGTCACTACCCATGTGTTATAGTTAGAATCCATAAAGGCAGTATAAACAGCCGGTACCAACTGATTAACATTATCCAATTCATTCTCCGTCATCACCCAATTGGCATTCACATCAAACCAGACTTCCAGTTCATCACCGGTCACCCAACAATCAGCTACATAATAAACACCTTTCACTTCCCATTCTATATTCTGCGCACCCGGATACAATTGTTTCAAAGCTACCTCAATATTAGCAGGAGGAACAAAAGTATCATTATCATCACCACATGCGCTGAAAGAAAAGACAGAGGTTATCAAAACCACTGCCCATAAGCCAAACTTAAATTTCCACATAACAATCTTCCGGTTTAGGTTTATCTACATATAACTACTCAATCATCCGCTTTCAAAAATTTGCCCTTCTTGTCAAACTTGAAAGATATTCCAGTAGACAATTCGATTTCGTACCCCTTACGGTCACGTTCTACTTTCGTCACACCTTCACTCACAAAATTATGAGTCTTCAGATAATTGGCAGCAAATCCCGGAACAACAGTTGCAGGAACAGTCTTTCCTTTCTTAGCGCTAATTTCCTCCCAATTCCCCCTACTGTCAAAATCGATCTCCGTACCGTCCATTAATAAGACTTCATACTTAGTAGACTCCATCAGATCCTTATCAATCTTAATCTGAACAACCTCAGGCTTTGTGAAATGACGATTGATAAAATTCCGCGCAGGAAGCGGCAATTGGTTGATGTCTTTAGTTATCACATCAGCTGCAAACGAGAACTGCACGGCCACTATAGCCAATACAAGTAAAGATAAAATCTTCTTCATAATCGTTATCCTTTTAGCATTAATATTACACTTTGTTTTTATAATGCAAATAACGATATAGAACCTAAAAAGATTCTGGAATATTATGAGTTTGCCAATCTTTAACTTTCTCTAACAGCAGCTTGTTATCCGGAGTTACTTTTCCGAATAACCTGCCAAATTGTAACACACCGGTTTGGTGCTGTTACCTACCCTATAAATACCAAATTTAAAATAGTAGCCATCTTTGTCGTTACGTCCAATCAGAATCTGCTCATTGTCTACAAGGTGTTTACTAACCTTTTTACCTTTATCCTGATAATCCATCTGTACATCAAGCATACCCGGCTTTACAATTGTCTCAGCCTCTTTCCCGTAGACAGTCCAATCAATATGGATACGGAATGTAATCCAACAATCTTTCGGGAAATCGGCAAAAGGCATTTTGTAAGCGATAGTCGATGACTTGTATTCAGAAGTCACCGGTTTCATGACAGGTGTTTTTTCTACATTTGCATTGCAACGGTCATCTTTGTCGGTCAGCCATCTACGGTCAGAGTTTGCTTTGATATAAAACCATCCTCCGGAGAATCCGAATGCCAATGGAGGATAGCCCCCTTGTTCAACCAACCATCCATTAGCTTTTCCGGCTGTATATACAGGATTGCCATATTTATCTTTTACGGGGTTACCTTGCTTGTCCAACTTGGCCTTTTTCTCGTGGCCCACATTTTTCTTAAAAATGGTAGTCTTTTCCAATTCTATAAATTCATCGACTGTCAATGTCTTCACTTCTCCTTGCGGAGTCTGAACCAATGTACGGTCCGGCATTCCATGCCATTGAGCAAAAATAGTGGAAACATCACTGCCCAATGTAGAAGGGATGTATACCGAAAACTCATAATCACGTGAAGAGCCTTGCGGGCAAGCTCCTTTTCCGTGATGATACACGGTTTTCATAATTTGCGCTTTCTTATAGGTATCGGCAGGTTTCCCTTTAAAATCATCGGATGTTGCATAACAGTATGAGAACTCCGCACGTCCCTTGGTCTCGCCTTTGGCATATCCCGACAGTGTATTATCGTCTTCTTTCAGTTCAAAACGATAAGAAGGCTTTCCGTTAAACATACGAGTAAAGTCCCTCTGAATGGCATGGGACTTTTTAGATCCGACTGCTACCCAGCAACCGTCTATAATCTGATTAACACGTGCCGAATCTGCCTGTACGTTTACCCGTTCAGTCAGCGGAATCAATGTTTGCGTATTCTTTGTTTGAGCGTTCAGTGCCGTACAGCTTACTGCTACCACGCAGATAGCCAAAATGTATTTCTTCATTCTATGGTTGGTATTAAGTTTTTAACGGTGCAAAAATACAAAAGGCAACCATATAGGTCGCCTTCCGTTTGTCTCAAATGTTTTCACATTTGTGCAATTCCATTGTCGATATCTATCCCAAGAGCTAATTAGACGGGATATCATCATATTCTTCTTCAAGCATATCCACTTTCTTTATATTCATTTTCCCGTCTGAAGTGATTGTTATAGAGAACGGCATATACAAATCTGTCTGCGGATAACAGACACTTGCGGCATACACTATCCCTTGCGAAGTAGTCTTATCATATACGATTCCTTCCAGAATAGAGTTCGACAGGAATTTCGCGTCTACCACAGAAGAGAAATCATTCTTGGTAAACGTCTTATCAAAAACTTTCTCGTTTCCGCGCATCAGACGCAGTACGATCTTATTGTCTACATAAGTATCTCCCATTTCATTCTTGATATGAGGCAAACTTTCGTCCGGAGTACGTGAAACAATGGAATGGTAATCTTTTCCTTTAAATTTAAAGTCCGTTTCGCTTTTGGAAGTCTGCATACGTTGCAATCCGTGAGCATCCACACTATCCATTGTCGCTAATACCGACTCTTTGTCTGAAGCTCCTTTTTTGCCGCCACAGGCAACCACAACCACCATTAATGGCAACAAAAGCAAATAAATTAGTATTCTCATATATAAGCTTTCCGTTTATAAATAGGTAACAAAGGAACAAAAAGAAGCGGATATTTACAAGTGTAACCGACATTTTTTCCTACATTTGCAACGTAAAACTTGCAAACCTGATATCATGTACCTACGAATTAAATTGATACTTCTACTCATTTGCATATTCTGCATCCATCGTGATGTGTATGGGCAAAAAGTGAATTATCAGCAGTTCGAAAACATTTATCTCGGTACGGAAGCTTCGGTTATCAGCTGCTTTTTGCAAGACAGCGAAGGGATGATATGGATAGGTTCCAATAAAGGTTTATTCAGTTACGACGGCTATTCCACCCAACAACATTTCACTTATGGAGAACTGACGAACACATGTATCTATTGCGGCATTATCATTGACAATACATATCTGTATCTGGGGACGGATAATGGAATACTTGTTTACAACTACCGTACAGACAGATATGAACAGCCAGAGGTAGATTTTCCTACCGATGTCCGTACAATGGCGCTCCGTGACCGAATCTTATGGATAGGTTCTCTGAACGGGCTCTATACCTATCAATTAGAAAACCGGAAATTAACCCGTTTCGACAGTAAGCATAGTGGTTTATCCCATAATACAATCTATTCGATTATCCACACGAAAGAGAAGCAGACCTATGTGGGTACTTACAATGGTTTATGTCGTTATATAGCGGAAAGTGGAAAGTTTGAAGATATTTTTCTACCTGTCACTCATGGGATAAGTAATTTATTCGTCAACTCTTTATTGGAAGATACCGTCCGACAGTGTATTTGGATCGGTATGGAAGGATATCTTCTCCAATATACTCCCGAAACAGAAAAAATGGTTGCAATCGAAGTTTTCCACAATAATTCCATCAAATCATTGGCATTGGATGGAAACGGAAACTTATTAGCCGGTACAGATAACGGACTTTACGTGTACCAAAACAATGAGGAACCTTTGCAACATATCATCCACGATTCACGTAATATCCAGTCGCTGACAAACAACATCATTTGGAATATCTTTTCCGACCAGGAACATAATATCTGGCTGGGAACTGATTATGGTATCTCCTTGTCGCGTTATAACAGTGCCTTGCAATTCGTACCAATCTCTCAAATAACGGGTACAGGAGACGGAAATCAATTCTACTCGTTATTCCGGGATTCCAAAGGGATGTATTGGTTTGGCGGCACAAACGGATTACTCCGTTTTATCCATCCTACCGGAAACAGACATGAGGCTGTCTGGTACAGGATGGGAGATAAAGCACACCCTTTATCACACAATCGTATCCGCCATATCTATGAAGATAAAGAGCAGCAATTATGGATAGCTACAGATGGCAGTATCAACCGTTATGACTATACGACACAAGAATTTGTACACTATAACATTATCGACAGCACAGGAACCTACAATACAAATTGGGCTTATTACATCTTCGAAGACGATTCCGGAAACCTATGGATCGCCACCTGTTTAGGCGGAATCTTTGTAGTAGACAAGCATAAATTAATGCAATCTAAAGTCGGACAATACGTAGCCGAATACAATTACTCTATTCACAATGGACTGTCGGGTATGTTTATCAATCAGATTATGCCCGATAAGGAAGGTAATGTATGGGTACTGCTATACAACAGTAAAGGGCTGGATAAAATCAATCCACGCACAAAGCAGGTCACCAAACTATTTTCCGATGAGTTGAGCGGAGAAAAAAGCCCGAATTATCTACTATGTGATGCGGAAGGTATGCTTTGGGTAGGATTTCACGGGGGAGTAATGCGTATCAACCCTAAAGACTCCAGTCGGCAAAGCATTTCTTTCGGGAACTTTAATAATAACGAGATTTTGTCCATGACATCGGTCAAAGACCATATATGGGTTTCTACCACGAACGGGCTTTGGATTATCAACCGGGAAACGATGGATGCGCGTCAGCAGAATATGACGGATAAGCGTTTTACCAGTCTGCTGTTCGATTCGAAAGACGGAAATGTTTATTTGGGAGGCGCTGACGGTTTTGCCATATCCTGCCCGGAAATACAAGCCATGAATCGTCCCGAACGTCCCATTCTCCTGACAGCTTTGTACATTAACAATCAATTGATGGACCCACGCATAGCGAATATTCCCAATATACGTTACACCAATGCCATTGAACTGAAGTACAATCAGAATAATTTGGCTTTTGAGCTGTCCGACCTCCCCTACTCTCTCGAAGAAAAGAATAAATTCGTTTACCGGCTCGGAGGTATGGACAAAGAATGGAATTTTCTGCCATCCAATACGAACCGTATTACTTATAGCAATTTGAGTTATGGGGATTATCAATTATCTATCAGCAAAGTAGAAAAAAACGGAGTTCCTTCGGAACATCCTTATATATTGGACATAAAGATCCTGCCGCCCTGGTATTATACGCTTTGGGCAAAAATAATCTATTGCCTTTTACTTCTAAGCCTGGTCGCTTGGACTATCAATTTCTTCCGGGTTAAAAACCGATTGAAGATGGAACGCCTGGAGAAGGAGAAGATTTTGGAACAGTCACGTCAGAAAATGGCATTCTTTACAAACCTATCCAATGAACTGAAAACACCACTTAGCCGGATTATAGCTCCTGTCAGCCAGTTGTTGCCTGCCACAGAGACTGAACATGAGAAACAAACGTTAGAAGAAGTACAGCGCAACGCCATGAAGATAAATTCGTTGATTCATCAGGTACTCAATTTCAATCGGATAGAGGGTAATGCGGATTCATTACTCATTCTGTCGCGTATCGAACTGGTATCTTTCAGCCGTAGCCTGTTCTCCGTTTACGAAGAGAATTCCCGGCTCACTTTTCATTTTGAAGCGAACAAAGCCAAAATTTATGCGGATATGGATGCAATCAAATTGGGTGTGATACTGGACAATCTGCTCTCAAATGCCGTAAAATATACTCCTGACAGCGGAAGCGTGCGGTGTTCCCTTTTTTATTCGCAGGAAACCGGACAACTGGACATTTGTGTATCGGACACCGGAACCGGAATTCCGCAACAAGACATTCCATATATCTTCCAACGTTTTTATCAATCCCCCCGTTCGGGAAATAAGGAAGGTACAGGTATCGGGCTTTACTTGGTGAAGACCTATACGGAACTGCACGGCGGACATATCAACGGAGTTACCTCCAAAGAGAATCAAGGTACAAGCATAGGACTAAGTATTCCCATTACCGCCATTGAAGAAGAAGGAATTACCCCTAGTCATCAAACCAAAAAATCGCTGGAGTCATTGCCTGTGCTCAAACCCATCGAAGCTGAATCACAAGATGAGAAGTTCTTGTCAAATATCATCCGCCTGATTGAGGACCATCTTTCCGATGCAGACCTGAACGTGAATGCCCTATGCGAATTGTCCGGCTTCAGCAACAAACAGATCTACCGGAAGATTAAACAACTGACCGGAATGTCTCCTGTGGAATATATCAAATCGATCAGAATGAAAAAGGCGGCAATGTTACTGCAACAAAAGAAATTCACCATTGCCGAAGTAATGTATATGGTAGGTTTTTCCAATCACTCTTATTTCTCCAAATGTTTCCAATCGGAATTCGGAAAAACACCCCGTCAATACTTAAATGAAGAGCTGTAGGGGCATTCTAAAGCATTTCGTCCTATTTTTATCCTTATATGTCCAATCTGTGCTTTCACCTGATTTACCAATAATTTACCTTTGTCACTATCAATGAACCGATAAATTTGATAGCATGAAAAGACTATTTATTCTTACCTCCATTTGTTTATTATTCGCCTTTGTCAATATACAAGGGAAATCATCTTCTACACCTTTTATATATATAGACGGAAACGGAGTGATACGTTGGAGTGACACCCGCCAGGAAGCCTCTTTCTTCGGTGTGAACTACACACTCCCCTTTGCCCATGCCTATCGTGCCTTAGGTTATCTGGGACTTGATCGTAAAGCTGCTATAGATAAAGACGTATATCATATCACCCGTTTGGGATTGAACGCTTACCGTATCCACCTTTGGGATGTCGAACTCACAGACGAGCAAGGAAATCTCCTTGAAAACGAGCATCTCGACCTGATGGACTATCTGATTGCCAAACTCAAGGAACGGAACATTCATATTGTTATCACCGCCCAAACCAATTTCGGAAACGGTTACCCGGAACGGAACATTCAGACCGGTGGTTTCTCTTATAAATATGATAAATGCGACGTGCACTCTCACCCGGAAGCCATTACCGCACAAGAGACCTATCTCCACAACCTAGTGAAACATATCAATCCTTATACCGGAATAGCCTATAAGGACGATCCTTCCATAGTGGGATTTGAAATCAATAACGAACCTTGCCACTCCGGTACGAAGGAAGAGGTAAAGGCATATATCAACCGAATGTTGGAAGCGATTCATAGAACCGGGAACCGTAAACCTGTCTTCTATAATGTAAGCCACAACGAATATGTGGTAGAAGCATACTATGAGACTGCCATTCAAGGCACTACTTATCAATGGTATCCTATCGGACTGGTATCCGGACAAACGCAACAAGGAAATTTTCTTCCCTATATAGACCGCTATGATATTTCTTTTGCCGATAAGGTGAAAGGATTTCACAAGAAGGCACGCCTGATTTACGAATTCGACCCGGCAGATATTATGTATTCCTATATGTATCCGGCTATGGCACGTACTTTCCGTATGGCAGGATTTCAATGGGTTACGCAGTTCGCATACGACCCGATGGACATTGCATACGCCAATACGGAATACCAGACTCATTTTCTGAATCTTGCCTATACACCACACAAAGCAATCAGCATGAAAATTGCTGCCGAAGCGGCACGCAATCTGAGAAGAGGAGAATCATACGGTAGTTATCCTCAAGATACACTGTTTGGTGACGGATTCCGTGTCAGCTATACGGAGAATTTAAGCGAGCTGAATAATGGAAGGAAATACTATTATTCCAACAATACCCACAGCCTGCCCCAAAATGCTTCACAGCTTATGTCCATTGCCGGTTGCGGCAGTTCTCCCGTCGTACATTACGAAGGAACCGGTGCATATTTTATTGACTGTCTGGAAGCAGGAGTATGGAGGCTGGAAGTAATGCCGGATGCAGTGACAGTCAGCGATCCGTTTGCCAAACCGTCACTTGCCAAAGAGGTAGTCAGCATTATCTATGGTTGTTGGGATATGGCTCTTCAAATTCCCGATTTAGGAGAATCATTCACTCTTACCGCACTCAATAAAGAAAACCAACGGAAAGAAGAGACTGTAAAAGACGGAGTTATCCGTAATCTTCAACCGGGTGTTTACTTGTTGAAACGCAAGAACTGCACACCGAAGCAGAATTGGACAACAGATTCCCGGTGGAATTCCATTCGTCTCGGAGAGTTTGCAGCCCCTTCCCCGCATACGACAGATTACAAAGTCATCCACAATCCTGCACAAGTCACCGAAGCAGACAGAGATTTAACAATTCTTGCACAAGTGGTTGGAAACACTTCTCCGGACTCCGTGATTATCTACACAGACAAAGTGTCTTTCTGGAATGATCATAATCCATCTATCAAGATGAAACGTATAAGCGGCTATAGCTATCAAGCTACAATTCCTGCCGCAGAACTACAAGAAGGTTGTTTTAAGTATAACATTATTGTCTGTCGGGGCGACAGTACCCGTACTTATCCTGCCGGAAATTCCGTAAAGGGATTTTCTTCTGGAATAAAAGGAAATCCGTTGGATTGGGATTACATTGCCGATTCATATTGGACTACCCGTATTGTCGCTCCCGACAGTCCAATACAATTATTGAGCGTGACAGACACACATAGTGGCATAGAAGCCTATACGCTTCCCGAATGGAACGACCTGAAACGTACCTTAATCGATTTTTCTCCGATTGAAAAGCCATTACTCCGTTTCGCCTTCACATCCAAAGGAGAGAAAACACAGCACTTCCTGCGCAAATCCATTCAAGACGTGCTAAAAGAAAGAAAAGGAAAATTAAAGAGTTGCACCACTCTTTGCATCCGTGTCAACCGCCATAAGAATCTCCCTGAAGGATTCTATGCAGGATTCATCACTTCAGACGGATATACATACAAAACAATTTGCAGTACCCCTTCACCGGAAGGAATCATACGTATCCCTTTGAAAAAGTTGCATCAAGCGGACACGGCATTACTTCCGATAGCTTATCCGACTTTTCTGAAACAATATTTCCATCCGGAAACAGACATACCTTTCCAAATGGAGAAGGCAGAGAAACTGGAATTGTCTCTATTAGGAAAAGACAAGACAGAATCCATCATCGAGCTAGGGGAAATCTGGCTGGAATAAATAAAGTAATTCTATACTCGGTCCAGAACCTGATCTAAAAGTAAATATAATAACAAATCTATTATCAATAACACAGTAATTATGAACAGTAACATCTTAAATCTACGCCATCTGACTGTACTACTCATGTTGTGTACAGCCTTTTTAGGAGGCACGATTTCGGTCTTCGCACAGCAAGGAGGCAAACGAATCACCGGACAAGTGATTGATGAAAACAAAGAACCTATGATTGGAGTAAGTATTCTCATTGTAGGTACCTCTACCGGAACGGTTACCGACTTCGACGGTAATTATACGCTGAATGTGCCGCAAGGCAATAAAGAACTTCAATTTTCTTACATCGGATACGAAACTAAGATTGTAGCCATCCCAACAAGCAGCGCTACACTGAACGTTCAGATGAAAAGCGACTCACAAGTCTTGAGCGATGTCGTTGTCATCGGATATGGTACGCAACGTAAAAGCGACCTTACCGGGTCGGTTACAAACGTCAGCAGCAAAGACTTCAATATGGGGTTGGTCAGCTCTCCCGAACAACTGATAAACGGTAAAATATCCGGTGTGCAAATCATGTCCAACAGTGGTTCTCCTACTTCGGGAAGTACAATCCGTGTTCGTGGCGGTGCTTCACTGAATGCCAGCAACGACCCTTTGATTGTATTGGATGGTGTTCCTTTGGAACAGGGAGGTATCAGTGGTAACGACGGCAATTTCCTTAGCCTCATCAACCCGAACGATATTGAGAGCATGACCATTCTGAAAGACGCATCCTCCACAGCTATCTATGGTTCGCGTGCATCCAACGGGGTTATCTTGATCACTACCAAGAAAGGAAGTTCGGACAAACTGAAGTTTACTTTCAGCACGACTAACTCCGTACAGACACGTACCAAACTGGCGGATATGATGAGCTATGACGAATTCGTAAATACCATCCAAAGCAAAGGTACCGATGCGCAACAGGCATTACTCGGCACCGCACATACAGATTGGAACGATGAAATCTATCAAAACGCATTCGGTACGGACAATAATCTGAGCGTTGCCGGAAAGATAGCCAAAAACCTGCCGTTCCGTGCATCCGTTGGTTATTACAACCAAAGCGGGTTATTACGCACGGACAATGCAGAACGTTATACGGGAAGCATCACGCTAAATCCGTCTTTCTTCAAAGACCACTTGAAACTGAATATCAATGCCAAAGGGTCTATCAACAAAAATACATTCGCCAATACCGGAGCTATCTGGGCAGCGGCAACCATGAATCCTACCATTCCCGTATATTCAGGAGCAGACAATTTCGGCGGATATACGGAAGCTATCGATAACACCGGAGCTCCCGTGAACGGAGCGGTCATGAATCCGGTCGGACTTCTCAAAATGAATGATTCTCACAGTACGGTGAAACGTTTCATCGGAAATATCGATGCAGACTACCGGCTGCATTTCTTTCCCGATCTGAAGTTGCACGCTACATTGGGTTATGACTATGCACAAGGTAAAGGAAGTGTATATGTCCCGGCTGAGGCGGCACAAAACTATACAACTTCCGGTTTGGACTATACTTACGGACCGCAGAAAAAGGTAAACCGTTTGCTTACCTTATATGCCAACTACAATAAACTGGTAGAATCCATCAAGAGTAGTTTTGATGTAACAGCCGGTTACGACTATCAATATTGGAAATCCACTACCCCGCTCTACTATGAGACAAATACACTCGGAGAAATTCAAAAAACATCCAAAGCTACCGATGACCGTCATGTGCTGTTATCTTATTACGGTCGTCTGAACTATTCGTTCGACTCACGTTATATGTTGACGACAACCGTACGCCGGGATGCCACTTCGCGTTTCGCAAAAAATGTACGCTGGGGTACTTTCCCTTCAGTAGCTCTCGGATGGAGAATGACGGAAGAGTCTTTCCTGAAAGATAACAAGATATTAAGTACATTGAAACTCCGTGCAAGCTACGGCGTGACAGGGCAGCAGGACGGTATCGGTAATTATAATTACCTACCTGTCTACAATATCAGCCAAAGCGGTGCATCCTCCCTGATTGGAGGTAACCCGATCCACACGTATCGTCCGGAGGCTTACGTACCCGACCTGAAGTGGGAAACGACTACTTCATGGAATGCCGGATTCGATTTCGGTTTTCTGCAAGACCGCATCACCGGTAGCTTTGACTATTATACCCGCCAGACCAAAGACTTGATTGCAACCGTACCGGCTGCAGCAGGTACTACTTTCGACCGCAATATCACCACAAACGTAGGCAATGTAGACAGCGAAGGCATTGAGTTCAGTATCAACGCTACTCCGATACAAACAAAAGACTGGAATTGGGATTTGAGTTTCAACATGACTTGGCAAAAGATGAAGGTGAAAAACCTTTCACTCGCAGCCGGTACTCAAGCTACCAACACTTCCGTAGGGCCGTACATCGACAGCTATCAATTGCAAGTATTAAGTGAAGGATACGCACCTTATATGTTTTACGTTTACCATCAGCTATATGACGAAAAGACAGGCAAACCGGTAGAAGGCGCATACGTAGACCTCGACGGAAACGGGGAAATCAACACCAATGATTTATATCGCTATCATTCTCCGGCACCGGATTACATTCTCGGTTTCAGCACTTCACTGCGTTATAAGAAATGGACGTTAAGCACCAGTCTGCGTGCCAATATCGGCAACTACGTTTACAATGCCATGGCAATGAATGCCGGAGCTTGGGAGACGGTCAGCTATAACTCTTATCAATTGAATAATCTTTCCAGAAGTTATCTGAAAACCGGATTTAAATCACGTCAGTATCTATCCGATTATTATGTAGAGAATGCTTCTTTCTTAAAGATGGATAACCTGTCATTGGGATACAACTTCGGAGAAATTTATAAAGGATGTAGCCTGAATGTCAGTGCAATGGTTCAGAATGTATTCTGCATCACCAAATACAGTGGTGTGGATCCGGAAGTTCCCAACGGAGTGGATAACTCATTCTACCCCCGTCCGCGTACATTCTCCCTAAATATCGGTCTTAACTTCTAATTATCAAAAACATCCAATCATGAAAAAGATATTTTATATAGCCTTTTACTTTTGCAGCACGTTGCTGTTCACTTCCTGTATAGGCGACTTGGATCAATATCCACACGTAGACGAAACTTCGTCGTCCATTTACACCAGTGCGGAAAACTACAAGTCTGTCTTGGGGAAAATATATACTTCCATGGTAACTACCGGTCAGGAAAAAAACGGTAACGAAGATTTGAGTAGTAACAGTGGTCAGGATTATATGCGTTGCTATTTCAATTTGCAGGAATGCGGTACGGACGAAGTAGCATCTACTTGGCTATCCGGTGACAATGTAACGGGACTGACTTATTTAAGTTGGGACGCCAACGACCCTTGGGTATCGGACATGTATTATCGTATCTACTACAACATCGCTTTATGTAACGAATTCCTACGCAACGCAACGGATGATAAAATCGGCTCTTTCTCCGCCGATGACCAAAAGCAAATACGTACTTACCGTGCGGAAGCCCGCTTCATGCGTGCTTTGTTCTACTATCACGCACTCGACCTCTTCCGCAATATTCCGTTCGTAACGGAAAATGATCCTTTGGTCGGTTATCTACCTCCCCGCTATACAGGAGCGCAGATTTTCAATTACATCGAAAGCGAACTGAATGCAATCACAAATACAAGTGATACGAATAATTGTTTGTCTGCTAACGGAAGTGATATGTACGGTCGGGCAACATTAGGAGCGGCATATACGTTGCAGGCAAAACTGTATCTGAATGCGAAAGTTTATACCAACACCGACAATCAGGAAATGTATACGAAGTGTATTACAGCCTGCAAGAATGTGATAGCACAAGGGTATTCATTGGAAAGCGATTATGCGAAATTATTCAATGCAGACAACCATCTCCGTACCAATGAAATAATCTTCACCCTTCCGGTGGATGCAACGAATACCGTATCATGGGGGTCTTCTACTTATATCGTTTGCGGGGCAGTAAGTAATACATCCGAATTACAGAAACCGGAGGATTATGGTGTAAAGAGTGGTTGGGGAATGTTCCGGGTACGAGGCAATATTCCTGAATTATTCACAGGATATGAAAATACTGATAAACGATATATGTTTTTCACCACCGGACAAAGTCAGGACGTAGAGATTATAGACGACCAGACGAATGGATACTTTGTAGAAAAATGGACGAACCTGACCGACTCGAAAGAAACGGCCTCCAATACAGCTGATGGCGGAGTAAATACAGACTATCCCTTATTCCGCTTGGCGGATGTTTATCTGATGATAGCGGAAGCTTTCAAAAGAGGCGGAACGGGAATTGACGCTACTACTGTAGTAGGATATATCAATGATCTACAACAACGGGCATACGGTGATAATAGTAACAATAAGACAGAAGATGAAATTACCTTATCTTTCATCCTAGACGAACGCGCCCGCGAATTATACTGGGAAGGATACCGACGCACGGACCTGATACGTTACAGTCTGTTCACCTCAAACGATTACAAATGGCAATGGAAAGGTGGAGTCAAAGAAGGTACAGGAGTAAACGATAGATATAACATTTACCCAATACCAACAACTGAGTTGACTGCCAATCCGAATTTATACAATGAAAACTATTAATCACGCTTATACGTATCAACGATATGAAAAAAATAAATAACCTACTCACTTTACTTTTCGTCCTCCTGCTATCGGGAGCGTGCGAAAAAGACGGAGACAAGTTCTTCCTCTCCAGTCCTGAAGAAAGCGCATTAATCGCTTCGGCCGATGCAGTCGTACTGACAGAAGCAACTGCCAAGCTATATGCCTTGTCACTTGCTTGGACAGACCAGACTTTGCAAATAAGCGATGCAAACTATCAAGCGACTACCCGAGTACAGACTACCATACAAATATCACGGTCGGAAGATTTTTCCGGAACAATCATTGAATCAACAGAAAGCGGGCTTTCTAAAAGTTATACAGTTTCTGCATTAAATATCATCGCTTATAAACTAAATGCGACAGCAGAAGAGGCTGCGCCACTTTATTTCCGATTGGCAGGAAGTAACGGAAGTAACATTACTCCTGTATACAGTAACACAGTAAAAGTGATGGTGACTCCTTATCCGATTGATATGCACTATGCCGACATCATCAACAAAGAAACGGTAGCTGACTCCGGCAAAGATTTCTATTCAGCCAATGCAGATGGTCAGTATCTAGGATTTTTCGGAGCTGTAGCTTATGAGGGTATTTATGTACAAGAAGCCGATGGAACAACTTGGCACACAGCTCAGTCCGGTGGTATAGGCACTCCGTTTTTACTGACAACGGATGCAGCTGACGGTACATGGGATATGTGGTTTCCAGGACAATCAGGATGTTATTTTGTCAATGTCAATACAGTCAAGAGGCAATGGAATGCCTTACTAATACCTCAACTGGAAGTAAGCGGAATTGACGGTATCACAATGGAATATAAGCGTGCCGATAATCAGTGGAGAGGTGTATTTACAGGTACAGCAGGAACAGATGTTACCATTCAAATCAAAGGAACAGGTAAGTTCTATGATAATACGAGTGTTAGTGGATCAGATAATGGGATTGACGACAGCAAAGCTCAAAATACCTCGTTCGCTTTTGGCGGAACAGCAGGGCAATTGACATTCAGCACAGGTGAAAATGTAACAGCAGGAAACATCACAGTGAATGTACCGATGACAGGTGAATGCACGTTAGTTATTGACTTGAATAATCCGGAAGCATGGACGGTCAGTGTGACGGAAAAAGAAGAAGAACCTGAGCCTGAACCAGAAGAAGGAGAATATTTATATTTACCGGGGATAGGTCCAGCCGTCAATGGACAATGGGCATACGACCATAAAATTACCATTTACGATAAAGACGCTCAGAAATATGCTGGAGTTGTAAATGTCGCTTCTGAATGGGGAGATTACGCAATGTGTCTGGTTAATTATTGGGACGAGAGTAAATTGTACACCTTAGCCACAGACGACAACACAAGCACTGCCGAAAGCGGAGATTTAATCAATGGAAAAGGAAATAATCTAACAGCTCCAGATAACGGTCTTTATTTATTTGAGGTATCTTTGAAAGAGCTGAAATATAGTGTCAAAGCCGTAACAGGCATCTATTGCTACTTAGGCATATCCGGCAACGATGACCTCCCCCCCTTACAGTCTACTGACACAGAAGGATTATACACAGGGACTATTACATTAGACCAAGATTCCGAATATGGTGTAAAATTCATAATAAATAATGACCGGGCAGGATCTTACGGAGGATACGATGGCAAACTATATTACAATGCCAACAAAGGAATATATCCAGTAACTACCGGAACTTACGATATCAGTGTAGACTTGATAAACGGCACTTATACTATCCAATCTATAAATTAAGATATTATAACTATGAAACGATTAAAATATATACTACTTACGGCTTCCGCACTATTGTGCGGAACCTTCTTCACCGCTTGCAGCGATGATAACGACACTCCCACTTTTCCGGAGAAAACAGAAACAGTTTACGATATGTCCGGCTTTGTTCGGGGAGCAGACGTCAGTTGGCTCACAGAGATGGAAAGTTCCGGCTATAAATTCTACAATGCTAAAGGTCAAGAACAAGAATGTATGTCATTGCTACGTGACTTAGGTATGAATGCTATCCGCTTGCGCGTTTGGGTCAACCCGGAAAATCCGACAGAAAAAGATAACGTATACGGTTGGTGTAACAAAGAAGATGTCGTACTCAAAGCGTGGCGGGCTCATAATTTAGGTTATCGTCTCATGATAGATTTCCATTACAGTGATGCTTGGGCAGATCCCGGTAAACAATACAAACCTCAAGCATGGAAAAACCACTCGGTAGAACAATTGCAGGAGGATATCGCCAAGCATACCAAAGATGTACTCAACACTCTGAAAGAAAAAGGTATAGATGTAGAATGGGTACAAGTGGGCAACGAAACTCGATACGGAATGTTGTTCGATGAAGGCAATATAAATAAAGAAAATGGAACCGTAAATTTTGCCAAGTTCGTAACAGCAGGTTATAATGCAGTAAAAGAAGTTTATCCGCAGGCTAAAGTCATCGTACATATAGACCGTGGAAATGAAATTGGACAATTCCAGAAAGTATTCGGAGATCTACAAGCTAATCAAGCCAAATGGGATATCATCGGAATGTCTCTTTATCCTCAAATGGATCCTGACAATGAAGAAGATTCCAATTTTGTTGCAGCAGATTGGCGTAAAATGAATACAGATTGTATCGCAAATATGCAAAAACTCTATGAAGAATTCAACACACCCGTTATGATGTGTGAAATAGGCATGACATGGAACAATGAAAACGCCGAAGCATTTTATACAGACTTCATTACTAAAGCTAAATTACTAGGTACTGATATATGTCCCGGAGTATTCGCTTGGGAACCTCAATGCTATGGCGGTTGGAAGGGATATCACAAAGGTATGTTCGATGACGACGGAAGACCTACCAGTTCATTTAATGCCTTCAAGCGATAAATTTATTGATTAGTTTTTATACCTTTACACCGGCATTACTATGTGAATGTAATGCCGGACATTGACATTTAATAAATCCAACTAATAGTATACCTGAAAAGCAAAAATGAACATGAAACATCCCAAACAGTTATTAACTGTACTTTTGATGGGCGTTGCCTGCACATTGCAAGCACAACGCAGTGAGACACTACTCGAAAAGGACTGGAAATTCAGTAAAGGAGATTTCAAAGAAGCCAACCAGCCGGAGTTTAATGATACCCAATGGGAATCGGTTGTTATTCCACATGATTGGGCAATCTTCGGTCCGTTTGATGTAAACAATGACCTACAAAATGTAGCAGTCACACAGAACTTCGAGAAAAAAGCTTCCTTGAAAACCGGACGCACCGGCGGACTGCCATACGTAGGCACAGGCTGGTATCGAACAAGTTTTGACGCTCCTGCCGACAAAGAAGTAACACTTCTTTTTGATGGGGCTATGAGCGAAGCACGTGTCTATGTAAACGGAAAGGAAGCTTGTTTCTGGCCTTTCG
>USPQ01000017.1 GCA_900556625.1 uncultured Bacteroides sp.
GGTTCAGATCAGCTTCGTATCCGTCACGTTCCATGCTCTGCCAGGCAATATACTTCCCATCTGGTGAATATTGCGGATTGGTGTCGTATCCTTTGTTCTCTTCCGTTATATTCTCCGTTTTCTTCGTGTTCAGGTCATAAATATAAATGTCCGAATTCGTAGAGATTGCATATTCCAGTCCGGTTTTTTTACGACAAGTATAGGCCACCTTATCCGAAGTCGTATTCCAGGCAAGTTGTTCGATACCCCCCCAAGGTCTCATCGGACTTTCATACGGTTCGCCGTCCAAAATGTCTATGACATTGGAAATACTGTTTCCATCAAAATCTGCAATGAACGGATGCGGTGCCATCGTGACCCATTCATCCCAATGCTTGTACATCAGGTCGGTAACGATGATACCCGTAGCTTTAGGTAAATCCGGATACTTATCTACTGTGCTGTCTTTAGTCTTTACTTGTGAGATAAACAAAAGCTTTTTGCCATCCGGTGAGATGGAAAATCCCTCGATATCTCCGTCGTAGTTAGTCAGTTGTCTGCGTTCGCTACCATCCGGATTCATCTCATAAAGCTGGCTACTACCGCTGTCATTGCTTAGGAATGCTAGTTTGCTGCCCCCTTTTATCCAAGTCACCTCATTCTCTTGATAAGGAGTGTGGGTAATTTGTAGGTTATCGCTTCCATCTGCATTCATTACAAATACTTCGCGGTTACTCTTGTTCTCCGGCACACTGTAATACGCTACCGTATACGCGATCTTCTTTCCGTCGGGCGATACAGCGAATCCGCCAATACGTCCCATAGCCCAAAGTGCTTCGGGAGTCATGCGCTTCCCTTCGATCTTGATATCCGATTTCTCGATAAGCACCTGATCCGTTTTGCCTGCGTCTTTGGTTCCTCCGCAGGCAGCTAACAACATTGCTGCCGACATCATAAATAAATTAGCTTGTCTCATATATTTTATAAAATGTTTATTTTCTTGCGAAGATAGTGAAAAAAGAATTTAGATTTTCTTTTTCTGCCAGTTTCCTTTCTTCATGTATTGATAACAGAAGAGCAGGATGAAAGTACCATACACGCTTTCCGTTGTCCAAGAAAAAGCGACATCCATTTTCAGATAGAGAATGAAGTACGTGGCATAGGCTACATAAATTGCCAATACGCAAAGCTCCATAGCCAATGCAGTCCGCGTATTTCCCGTACCGGATACCGATTGGAAATAGACATTGGCGGGTACTAACACCAGATAAGCGGAGCACAACACCCATAATGAAGGTACAGAGGCAGCCCTTAGATCCGGCATATCCGTGTAAATACTCAGAATCAGGTCGGGAAACAGACAGAAGAAAATCAATATCGGCAATACGAATACGTATCCGATACGGATATGTTGTCTGACGGTCCCTCGAACACAATCTTGTTCGCCCGCCCCGATGAGGTTGCTGACCAGCGAACCGCAGGTGGTGGCAAAAGCCATTGCAATCATAAACGGTATTCCTGATACGTTGCGGATAATATTGGCGATAGCCAGTGAGCGTTCTCCCAGATGTTCTACGAACAGGAAGAACATGAACCAGGTGGACAAAGAAACAAAATTCTGAATCATCGTCCACACCGAAACATTGAGAATCCGCTTCAATGTCTTTCTCTGGAATTTGGGTAATATATTCAATGCATATTTCTTGCAGTCAATCCGCTTCCAGGTATAAATGATAAAGAAAATCACCGATACCATTTCCGCCAATGAAGAACCGATAGCGGCACCGGCAATTCCCAGTTGCGGGAAACCGAACTTACCGAAAATCAGGATATAGTTGAATACCACATTCGAAAGCACCATAACAATGGAGTTCAGAGTCAGTGTCTTTGTTTGTGTCGTACCAACAAAGAATGCACGGAACATCACCATGACAAACGAGAAAAAGAAACCATATACACGCCAATGGATATAACTTTCGGCTGCATCATAAATATGTGGTGACGAAATGATATTCCTTAGAATATGTGGTGAAAATACGATGGACAGCGTGAATAGAATGACGGCAACAGCCAGCAGGAAATAGATTCCCTGATAGAAGATCGGTCCTATTTCCTTGTAGTTTCCTTCTCCGTTACGGCGGGCAATTAATATCTGCGCACCGATACTGAATCCGAATGCCATCATGAAAATAGCCAGATAATATACACCGGCAATGGCGGACGCGCCCAGTTCAATTTCCCCGACACGTCCCAGAAAAGCAGTGTCCGTCATACCGATCATTTGCTCCATGATCAGACTGATGAGGATAGGGTAGGCTATTGTCCAAATTTGTTTATAAGTATATTTTGTTTTCATCTTATTTCATTTTTAGAGAAAGAAAGCCGGGCAACCCAAGTAGGATGTCCGGCTCTTTCAGAATATAATAGGATTTTCTTCCTTATTTCTTATTCTGTCTTTGCTGCTGCAATAACTCTTGTTGTTTTTGCATTGCCTCCAGGCGGGCAGCAAATCCGGTCTTTTTCATTTGTTTCGGGTCTTTCTTTTTCGCTTCCAGGATAGCCAGCAATTTTGTTTCGTCAGTCGTTTTGCGAAGCAAAATCATGGTACCTACGCTAATCAAGGTCGACACGAAGTAGTAGTAGTTCAAACCTGACGGATAATCGTTCAAGACAAACAGGAACATAATCGGCATCAGATACATCATCCATTTCATAGCCGCCATTTGCGGTTGCGCTCCATTATCCTGCATAGACATTGTGTACTTCGTATTCAGAATATTAGTCACAGTCATCAGCAAGCAGAACAAACTGAGGTGGTTGCCCAAGAACGGGATATGGAACGGGAATGTAATGAATGCATCGTATGTAGAAAGGTCGTCAGCCCATAAGAAGCTCTGTTGGCGTAGTTCGATAGCACTCGGCACGAACATAAACAAAGCCATCAGGATAGGAAACTGCAACAACATCGGCAGACAGCCGCCCATCGGGCTTACCCCGTACTGGCTGTAAAGGCCCATCACCTCCTGTTGCTTCTTCATCGCATCCTCCTGCTTCGGATATTTCTTGTTGATTTCGTCGATTTTTGGTTTCAGTACACGCATCTTGGCAGATGACATATAGGTCTTCCACGTAGCCGGATAAACCACAACCTTCACCATGATGGTCAGAATCAACAACACGATACCCATGCTCAAGCCCCAGCCCGACAGCCAGTCGAATACGTTAATCGTGATAAACTGATTGATCCAGCGGATTAACGGCCAACCCAAGTATACCAGTCTGTTCAATTCCCATTTTTCGTCACGTCCCTTATCCAATGCTTTCAACGTTTTGAAGTGGTTCGGACCAAAATAGAAATACATCTCTGTCGGTTCTTTACCCGATGGATCGAAGAAAGTATTCATTTCAGCAGAATAATCTTTGATATATCCGCTTCCCTGTTGCTCCATTCTTGATTTCACGGAAACCTTGTCGAAGTCCTGCTCGGCAATGAATACCGATGAAAAGAACTGGTTCTTGAAAGCTACCCAGTCAATGCGGTTTTCCAATGTCTTGCTGTCGTCTTTGGCTGCCGACAGATTATCCACATCATCTCCTTTGATCTTATAAGTAAGCTCTGCCAAGCGGTTTTCGTAAGTGAATCCTTTTTCCAGTTGGCGGGCACGCTGTGACCAATCGATATCCACATAATTGGTATTTGCCAATTTGTCTGTCATACCTGTCGCCTTGATTTCAAAGTTCATCAGATAGCTGTCCGGTTTCAACGTGTAGATAAAGTCGATATAACTTGCGCTATCTGCCGCCAGACGCATGACCACACTGCTATCCGTCTTGTTTGCCACTTCAAAGAAATAATCCTTTGTCTGGATAGCTCCTTCCTTATTATAGAAGTTGAAATTCATCGATGCATCGTCACCGTCAAACAGTACAACCGGTGTCTTCTTGTCCTGTGCCATGTAATCCTTCAGCATGGCTGAATAGACACGTCCGCCTTTGGTTGTGAAAGTGATTTCCGCTACATTGTTTTGGATACTGACTTTAGAGTCTGTTCCCTGCAATGCATTGAAAAACAGGGAGGATGAATCGGCAGCAGATGCCGCCTCTTTCTTGCTGTTAGCCAGTGCTGCCTCCGTTTTTGCTTTCAGTGCCTCTTCCTGCTGTTGTACAAGAGCGATAGAATCGTAGTATCTTTTTTGCGCAGCTATCTGCTCCTCACTGGGACGGCTCAGAAAGCTGAATCCTACTAACAATATACCTATTAAAACGAGACCTGTGATGGTATTTTTATCCATTCTTATTTTAATTACAAATTACTAATTACTTTTCGTTTTCGATAGCCGCTTTCACAAACGCCACGAACAACGGGTGCGGGTTCAGTACCGTGCTTCCATATTCCGGATGGAACTGCGTACCTACGAACCATTTCAATGTCGGAATTTCTACGATTTCCACCAGATCCGATTCGGGATTGATACCTACACATTTCATACCGGCAGCTTCGTACTGTTCCTTGTAGTCATTATTGAACTCGTAACGGTGACGGTGGCGTTCCTGAATATGTTCCTCTCCGTATGCCTGATATGCTTTAGAGCCTTTCTGCAATACACACTCGTAAGCACCCAAACGCATGGTTCCGCCCATATTGGTGATCGCTTTCTGCTCTTCCATGATATCAATCACGTTGTGCGGAGTCTTCTCATCCATTTCGCGTGAGTTGGCGTCTGTATATCCCAATACGTTGCGGGCAAATTCGATGGCGATACATTGCATCCCCAGACAGATTCCGAAAGTCGGAATATCATGTGTACGTGTATATTTGATAGCTACAAACTTACCGTCAATACCCCGTTGGCCGAATCCCGGTCCGATCATGACACCCGCCATACCTTTCAAGGCTTCACCCACATTCTCGTCCGTCAGCTTTTCGCTGTTTACGAAATGTACTTCCACTTTGCGGTCGTTGTAAGTACCGGCCTGCGACAATGCTTCACGAATAGATTTGTAAGCATCCTGCAAATCATATTTTCCGACCAATGCGATGTTGATAGGCTCTTTGGTCTCAGCTGCGTGGCGGCGTTCCAAGAATTTACGCCATGGACCGAGCCCCGGAGTTTCTCCTACCGGCAGTCCCATTTTTTCGAGAATGGTGCTATCCAAGCCTTGTGCCTGCATCAGGATAGGAACCTCGTAGATTGTTTCTGCGTCGATAGATTGCACTACGGCTTTATCATCCACATTACAGAATTGTGCCACTTTCTTGCGCAGTCCGTCACTTAGCGGATGTTCGGCACGCAGTACCAGTACATCCGGCTGGATACCCACACTTTGGAGCTCCTTTACAGAATGTTGCGTCGGTTTTGTTTTCAACTCTCCGGCGGCAGCAAGGTAAGGAACATAAGTCAGGTGCACGCAAAGAGCATTCTTACCGAGTTCCCACTTCAACTGACGGATACTTTCGAGGTAGGGGAGTGACTCGATATCGCCTACCGTACCACCGATCTCGGTGATGACAAAATCGAATTTGTATTTGTTACCGAGCAGTTTCACATTCCGTTTGATTTCATCCGTGATATGCGGAATCACCTGAATCGTTTTACCCAGATAGTCTCCACGACGCTCTTTGTCGATGACGCTTTTGTAGATGCGTCCTGTAGTAATGTTGTTCGCCTTAGTCGTTTGTATGCCCAGAAATCTTTCATAATGTCCCAGGTCGAGATCGGCTTCGTGTCCGTCTACCGTTACATAGCATTCTCCGTGCTCGTATGGATTCAGTGTTCCCGGGTCGATGTTGATGTACGGGTCAAACTTTTGAATGGTTACATTATAACCTCTTGCTTGCAGCAACTTACCGATGGAAGATGAAATGATACCTTTTCCTAATGAAGAGGCAACACCACCGGTGACGAAAATATACTTTGTTTCTCCCACAGCTATAACTGTTTTTAAAATTGTTTACTTAGTAGTATTCTTATGAACTTAAAAAGCGCAAAATTATAAAAAAAAGAGGAAGAATGCAGACTTTCGTCTCTACAATTTTATTAAAAAATGCAATTTTGAAAGAATCCTATGATTTCTGAACAAAATAATGTAGCTTTGCAGCCTAAACCATAAACAAATATGATGAGAGTTACTACTTTATATTCAGTTTTTATCCTGTTGTTATTTTCGTTATCGCTTTCTGCACAGGAAAATGCCGGCAATTCTTCACTTCCCAAATCTTCAACGGTAGTGGCTAAGGCCAAAGTCGTAAAAGCAGATACACTTTCGGCAGAACTCCAGAAATATTTAATGTTAAAACTCAACATGTCCGGTCCGACACCCAAATTGGATACCGTTTCTTATTTATATAATAAGTATATAGCCCAATTGGATTATCTGAATGATCCGTCTGTACCGCCGCGCTATATTCCGTCGGATCCCGACTATTTTCGTCTGTTTACTCCTTTGGCATATTACTATGCCCCGATGGAGCAGTATTCAAGACTGGGATGGAAACCTGTGCAGCCGGACACTACCCCCAAACTGACATCGGAACTTTTACCATACGACACATTGGTGTTTACCAAAACCCGACGTGCCAATACATTAGTCAATAACGCTTTGATGGATCTTTATCTGCAACATCCGAATTTGGTTGTTACTACGGAAGACCGTATCATGAGTCGGGATGTTTTCCGGCATGATGTGAAACCGAAGATTTCCCCCAAAGCGAATGTGATTCATCTGTTTCAACGTGAAGATATGAATGATAATGTAGGAAAGGCCGATATCAAGATCAGCCGTCCCAACTGGTGGGTTGTAGGAGGTAACGGTTCATTACAGATCAGTCAGAACCATCTTTCGGACAACTGGTATAAGGGAGGGGAGAGTAACTTCTCCGGATTAGCTACTTTTCTGATCTTCGCAAACTATAATGACAATGAGAAAGTGCTGTTTGAAAACCAGCTTGAAGCGAAAGCGGGTATGACTTCCACTCCATCGGACGAATACCATAAATATCTTTTCACAACCGACCAACTTCGCGTCTATAACAAGCTGGGATTGAGAGCTTTTAAGAATTGGTATTATACGATCTCCTCTGAGTTCAAAACCCAGTTTTTCAATGGATACAAGGCTAACAGCGAAGATCTGGTTTCAGCTTTCATGTCTCCGGCCGATTTGGCGGTCAGTATTGGTATGGACTATAAGCTGAACAAAAAGAAATTCAATCTTTCTGTCTTCATGGCGCCATTGACTTATAACCTACGTTATATTGACAACTCGGAAGTGGATGAAACGAAATTTGGTCTGGATAAAGGCAAATGCTCCAAGAATGACTTCGGTTCACAGTTGCAGTCTACGTTTAACTGGAATATCATCTCTGCCGTATCATTGGAATCCCGTCTCAACTATCTGACCAACTATCATTGGGCACGTGTGGAATGGGAAAACACGTTCAACTTCGTTCTTAACCGTTATCTCTCTACCAAACTTTATATTCACACCCGTTTTGACGATAGCTCCAAACCCACTGAAGGTGACAGTTATTTCCAGTTAAAGGAACTGCTCAGCTTCGGTATTAACTACAAGTGGTAGCCTTCATTTGTGAAAAAAAACATCTTTTTATTATTTTGTCTGATATATAATATTTATATTTGCGCAAAATTTCGTTGCTTCATTTAAGAAGTAGCAAGAAATATGGGGTAAATATAAATGATCATTAGCAAAAATGACGATCAAAATCTTCTGCCAACAACTGTGATTGGCAGAAGCGTAGCGCGCTCAAAACGCTGGCTAGTGGCGGTTGTACGCATATATCACGAGAAAAAAACGAGTGAGCGGCTAACGAAAATGGGGATTGAAAATTTCCTTCCTATTCAACAAGAGGTTCATAAATGGAGTGATCGTCGTAAAGTGGTAGATCGCGTTTTACTTCCGATGATGATTTTTGTCCATGTCGACCCTCAAGAACAAAAAGAGGTGTTGACGCTGTCCGCTATCAGCCGCTATATGGTACTGCGTGGGGAAAGTACTCCGGCTGTTATTCCTGACCAACAAATGTTGCGATTCAAATTTATGCTCGATTATTCGGATGAAACGATCAGTATGAGCACATCGCCGTTGGCACCGGGAGAAAAGGTACGGGTGATAAAAGGACCTTTGGCAGGTTTGGAAGGAGAGTTGGTAAATGTGGACGGCAAGTCTAAAGTTGCTGTCCGGTTAACTATGTTGGGGTGTGCATGTGTGGATATACCGGTGGGATGTGTAGAGCCGGTATCAGAATAATCAAAAAAAATATTTTCATGAAAAAATTTCTAGCAAACTCTTTGCTACTCTTGTGTTTTGCAGGAGGGCTGACTTCCTGTGTCTCATCTAAAAAAATGCTTTATTTGCAGGGTGCAAATTCGTTAGACCCAAGTTCACAGAAAGTACTTGATGATTATGAATTGCATATCAAGCCGGACGACCAGCTTTATATTACGATTAATAGTAAGACACCGGAATTGTTGACACCTTTTGCCAATAGCCAGGTGTTGGGTTCATCCACCACTAGTGGAGCTTCACAGGAACTTCAAGGGCTTCTGGTAGATAAGAATGGTGATATTGAAGTACCTGTTTTGGGAAAAATACATGTAGCCGGTCTTACTCGTTTGGAATTGGCAGGGGTAATCAAGAATAAGTTGATAGAAGGTGAGTATATCAAAGACCCGACGGTAGAAGTCCGTTTTAAGGGAGCGAAGATTTTGCTTTTGGGAGAAGTCAACAGTCCCGGTGTAAAAGAACTTCCTAGCGATCGGGTGACCATCCTGGATGCGATAGGGCTAGGCGGTGATTTGCCGCCAACAGCGAAACGGAATAATATACAAGTGATCCGGGAAGAAAACGGAGAGCGTAAGAGCTATACGGTAGATTTGACTTCCAGTGAAGACATTTTTAATTCTCCGGTCTATTATATGCAACAAAATGACGTGGTTTATGTAGAACCCAATAAATCAATTAATGTGAAGGGAAGTTCTGCACTGACTTACTTGTCTGCCGGTGGTAGTGTTATAGCAGTATTGGCTTCCGTACTGTCATTAATCTTTGTTCTTGCGAAATAAAATGGAATATATTCAGGAAAATAACAATGAAAAAACGACCAGAGAAAGTGGTTTTAATATCACTTTACGGGATGTTGTAGAGTTGATAATAGCCAATTGGTATTGGTTTGCCATTTCTGTAATTGTCTGTGTGAGTGCTGCTTACTTGTATACCCGTACACTGGTCCCTGTCTATCAGCGTCAGGCCGTCATGTTAGTGAAGACCGGTGGAAAAACAGCTAATTCGGATATATCCGCCATGCTGGAACTTCAGGGAGGAGTAACAGGGAGCGGGGTTGAAAATGAAATGTATATCCTTCGCTCGCATCAATTGGTACGTGAGGTAGTCAATCGCCTGCATTTGGATGTATCGTATGAGGAAGACGGCTTTTTTCGTAATACTTCCTTGTTTGCAGAATCTCCGGTTGAAGTGACTTTTTTTGATCCTTATCACTCTTTTGTTTCAATGAATGTCACTCCGCTGGATGTAAAGAACTACGCGATTTCCAATTTTGTCGTAGGAGGAAAGAAGCTCTCAATAAATGGTAATCATGCCTATGGAGACACGTTGCAGACAGAAGCGGGACGAATGGTTGTCAATCTGAAACCTGAGAACCTCTCTACATACATAGGTAAGCCTGTCTTAGTAAAACGTATGAGTCCGGAAGCGGCTACGGCTATTTATAAAGGAGGTATTTCTACTTCTTTGGCAGGTAAAGGCACTACGATGGTACAAATCACCTGTGTTGGCAATAATGTTTCACGTGCCGATGCGATATTGAGTGCTTTGATAAATGTGTATAACGAAACGATTATTGAAGATAAAAATCGTATAGCTGTAAATACGGCTAAATTCATAGACGAACGCATTGCGGTTATCGGCAAGGAACTGGGAGATGTAGAAGAAGAATTGACAGACTTTAAACAGCGCAATCGTATTATAGGTACAGAAGGCAACGGCTCTCAATATCTGGCTGAAAGCAGTCGTGTGAAAGGTGAAACCTTGCAGATGGAAACAGAATTATCTATAGCACAATCCATTAAGAGTTATTTGATGGATGTAACCCGCAACAATCAACTGATTCCTAATGTTTCCGGAGTGGGAGATGCAAGTGTGCAAAGTCAGATTACCGCTTACAATGAACTTATGCTTCAGCGTAATCATCTGTTGGCTGAATCTGGAGAAAAAAATCCGGTTGTCCAGGCAGCTGATAAGAATTTGGCGGAGATGCGTACGGTAATCTCCGGTTCAATGGATAATTATATCAAAAATCTTCGTCTACGATTGGACAGGACACGTGCTGTGGAACATCAGATTAATACTGAGATTCAAGCGGTTCCCAAGCAGGAAAAGATGGCGTTGAGTATTATCCGTCAGCAATCCATTAAAGAGGCATTGTATACTTTCCTGTTGAATAAGCGTGAAGAAAACGCACTTCAGTTAGCTGTAACAGAGGCTAATATTCGGGTTGTAGAGTCTCCATTTGGTTCTAATGCGCCTATTGCCCCTCATTCCACAACTTTTTTGCTGGCTGCTTTAGCAGTGGGATTAGCTATTCCTTTGGGGATACAAGTGTTGCTGATGCTATGGAATACTTCCGTTCGGGGACGTAAGGATATAGAAGATTATACCACCATTCCGGTGTTGGGTGAGATTCCTTCCCGCAAGGAAGAAGTGGCAGATAATTCCATAGTAGTAGATGAACATAAGAACGATCTTATCTCTGAAGCTTTCCGCCTATTGCGCTCAAACATCAATTTTGTAGCAAAGGATGCCCGTGTGATTATGTTTACGTCTACCATGCCCGGTGAAGGAAAGTCTTTTGTGTCTCGAAACCTGGCGGTAGCATTGGCAATAGCCGGAAAGAAAGTGGTATTGGTAGATACTGATTTGCGCAAACGGACTCAAGGTAAATTAGCGGGTGTCAAACATAAAGAAGGATTGAGTACTTATCTTTCCGGTTTACATGATAATATAGATAATATATTGGATAAGGGGCTGATTCATCCCGCTGTGGATATGCTTTTAGTTGGTCCTGTACCACCCAATCCTTCCGAACTTCTGATGAGCAATCGTTTGGAGAAACTGGTAGATGAGCTGAAGAAAAAATATGATTATATAATTTTGGATAATGTCCCTGCACAGGTGGTAGCGGACGCTACGATTGTAAATCGTGTGGCTGAATTGACTTTATATGTGGTCCGTGATGGAAAACTCGATCGTCGTTATCTTCCGGAATTGGAACGTTTGCATCAGGAAGGAAAATTCAAGCATCTGTGCATTGTGTTAAATGACAGCCATATTGAAAAGAAAAAGTATGGTTACGGCTATGGTTATAGCTACGGTTACGGATATGGCTATGGGGATGGCTACTATTCGGAGACGAATAAAAAAAATAAGAAATAAGGGGAACTTTTTATTATTGGGGGATGAAAGAAAAATTGAATGCTTTTATCCAGTATATAAGTAGAACTTACTTTAGTTATTGGATAATATGGGGAATTGATTTGTTTATTTCAGTGTTGTCCACTTGTTTCACTTATTGGTGGATACATTATAACGCTGAAGTGTCTTTGGATAGCCGGGCTATGATTCGGGTTGGAATTTTAGCCGCTATTGCGACTACGATAGCTTCCTATCTTTTCCATACTTATCGTAATACCATTCGTTATTCCCAGTTGCGTTGCTTATGGCCGTTGATCTGTTGTTCATCATTCAAATCGGTATGTATAGCGATTGCCATTTTCTTGTGGATTGAACCGTTCGGACTGTCTGCCAATCAGAGATTGATGTTTGTCTTGTTTGATGGAATGTTGACTTTGATTGCTTTGTCTACTTTCCGTATGTTGATGGTCATAGTCTACGAGACGCTGATAGAACTGATGAATAAAGAGAATATGCGTATTCTCATTTATGGCACGGATGATAAGAGTGTAGCACTGAAAACCCGTTTACTACATAGTTCTCATTATAAGGTTATCGGATTCTATTGTTATGGAACTATTTACAAGCATCGTCGTTTGGCGGGATTACCTATTTATTATTTCACCAATGAACAAGATTTCCAGCAGCTTATTCGTAAACGCCGTATTCAAGGTATTTTATTTGCTCATAATGAGTCTACCCGTTTAGAGGAAACCCGTTTGCTTCAATATTGCAAGGATAATCATATCAAGACTTTGATAGCTCCTTCTATCAGCGAAGCAGATGAGAATGGTAGCTTCCATCAATGGGTGCGTCCCGTCAAAATTGAAGACTTGTTAGGACGTCCGGAGATTAATATCAATATGAGCGAAGTTGCCAATGAATTCAGCGATAAAGTAGTAATGGTTACGGGAGCGGCTGGTAGTATTGGTAGCGAACTTTGTCGTCAATTGGCACATCTTGGAATCCGCAAACTAATTATGTTTGATTCGGCCGAGACCCCATTACACAATATTCGTTTGGAATGTGAACGCCGATTTCCACATCTTGATTTTGTTCCTGTGATAGGCGATGTACGTGTCATAGAGCGTTTACGTATGGTGTTTGATACCTATCATCCTCAAATTATTTTTCATGCTGCTGCTTATAAACACGTCCCGTTGATGGAGGAAAATCCATGTGAAGCTGTGTTGGTCAATGTGACCGGTACCCGTCAGGTTGCGGATATGGCAGTTAAATATGGAGCGGAAAAGATGATCATGGTTTCCACCGATAAAGCTGTAAATCCTACTAATGTGATGGGGTGCTCCAAACGTTTGGCAGAAATCTATGTACAGAGTTTGAGCTATGCCATTAAAGAGGGTAAAGTGAAAGGATGTACTAAATTTATAACTACCCGTTTTGGAAATGTATTGGGTAGTAATGGTTCAGTTATTCCCCGTTTTAAAGAGCAAATAGAAAATGGAGGTCCCGTTACAGTGACTCACCCTGATATCATACGCTATTTCATGACCATTCCGGAAGCGTGTCGTCTGGTAATGGAGGCCGCCACTATGGGGGAAGGATATGAGATCTTTGTTTTTGAAATGGGAAAACCTGTAAAAATTGTAGATTTGGCCGTTCGTATGATTGAATTGGCGGGATATAAGCCGAATGAAGATATTGAAATACAATTTACAGGACTACGACCGGGTGAAAAACTGTATGAAGAGGTCTTGAGTGATGAAGAAAATACTATTCCTACTCATCATAAGAAGATAAAGATTGCTAAGGTACGTCGGTATGAATATGGGAATATTGTGGAAACATACGATGAATTTGAGAGATTATCCCGCTCTGTACAAATTTGGAATACGGTGAAGTTAATGAAATGGATAGTTCCTGAATTTAAGTCGAAGAACTCGAGATTTGAAGAGTTAGATAATTAAATAAAGCTACTATGCTTCCTAAAATATCTTGTATTATACCGGTTTATAACACAGAAAAGTATCTTCACCGTTGTTTGGATACTGTATGTAGCCAAACATATTCCAATATGGAAATTATATTGGTGGATGATGGGAGTTCTGATAATAGTGGAGTTCTCTGTGATACTTATGCTGCTAAATATCATAATATAAAGGTCTGTCATATATCCAATGGTGGTGCTTCGTTGGCTAGGAAGATAGGATTGGATATGTCTACAAGTGAGTATGTGACTTTTGTGGATAGTGATGATTATGTTGAGCAAAACTATGTAAGTGCAATGTATGAGGCTTTGCAGAAGTATGGCACTACGATTGCTGGGTGCGGAGCGCAATGTATAAAGTTGGGGGGTAAGATTAGGATGGTGGGCGAACCTCAAATAAAGTTGTTAAAGGGCAACGAATTGATGAGTCGTTTCTTTAATTATGAGTTTTGGGCCTTATGGGGAGGGCTTTATCCAAAGTCTATATTTACGGGAATACACTTTCCTAAAGCTACTCTCAGTGAGGATTACTTTATTAAATGCCAGATGTTTCTGAGAGACAGCCAAATGGCATATGTAGATGCTCCATTATATATTTATGAGAAACATGAAGGATCGTTGTCAAATACAAAGTTGTCGGAAAGAGCATTTGAGGAGTTTGAGAATACATTGAATGTGTATGAACTGATAAAGGATCAGGCTCCTCAGTATTCTCAATTAGCATTAAAGAATACAGCTGAGACAAGCGTTAAGTTATTGTTGATGGGCGATGCAGAACTGCGAAATGGTTATAAGGCGCAGTATGTATCTATTCGTCAGTTTTTAAATGAACATATTTTTGAGATATATCGTAATCATTACCTTCTTAGAAATGTCAAGGCAATAGCTATGTTGCTGAGATTCTGCCCCTATATGGATAAAGTGTTAAACAAAATACTACAAAAATGAATTTCCACCAACACACACACAGTCGTTTACAAGAGATTCCAATATGGAACTGTTACGCATAGTAGCGATGGTCTTAGTGCTAGTTGTTCATGCATGTGATGCCTCATTCGGTGCGCCAGCAAAGATGCAAATTGCAGAAACTCCGCTAATTAGTACAGTAAAACTCTTCATGGAAAGTATTGTGATAGTTTGTGTCAACCTGTTTGTGTTGCTGTCTGGGTGGTATGGTATTAAAGCAAAGAAAAATAGTCTGTTGAAATTGTTATTTCAAGTTGTTTTCTTTGTAATAGTAGGTTTTGTTATATATAAATTAATGATAATCAATGAAATATTTTCTTTTGTGCATTTAAGCGACTTACCTGTCAGCGCATTGCTTTTCAATATCCTACTTGTTGATTTTTGGGACTATTGGTTTGTTAAAGCATATCTTCTCCTGTTTATCCTTTCGCCAATGCTAAATACATTTGTAGAAAATGTTTCAAGAGAACAGTTTAAGACATTGCTCATCGGTTTCTTTATATTCCAAACTGCTTATGGATGGTTGTTTGAAGGAGTCTTTTATATATACAAAGGTTATTCAACCATATCATTTATAGGTTTATATTTGTTGGCTCGTTATGTTAAGATATACCGACCAAGGATTGCCCATTTCAATAAGTATCATGACTTGCTTATATATCTATTCTGTACACTTATGACTACTGGTTTCGCTGTAGTAATGTTGAAGGTGGGTAACAAGGATTGGGCGCAGGCTGCTTTTTATTATTGTAGTCCATTGGTGGTCATTGCATCGTTATATTTGGTGCTGTTCTTCTCCAAGATAAAAATACACAGTCAATTCATCAATACTATTGCTGTATCAGCATTTGCTGTGTACCTTTTTCACTGTCAATCTCAGTTGTTTCACTACTATAAAATGTTTATTTCTCAATGGTATAATAATTCAAACATAATTGTGTTTCTCTCGTATACAATTTTATTTATAATTGCAGTGTTTATAGCTTCTCTGCTATTAGATAAAGTGAGAATTATATGTTGGAACGCGCTTTCAAAACACATTGTCAACAAAATATCATGATACCCAAGATAATACATTATTGTTGGTTCGGTTGTAACCCTATACCCATGAACTTACAGAGCTATATGGATTCGTGGAAGGCACTGATGCCAGACTGGGAGTGGAAAAGATGGGATGAAGATTCGTTTGATATCCGTAGTATATCCTGGACATCGGAGGCATATGATGCAAAGAAATATGCTTTTGTGTCAGACTATGTGCGTTTGTATGCATTGTATGAGTATGGTGGATTGTACTTTGATACTGATGTGAAATTAAAAAAGAGTTTGGAACCTCTCTGTCAGCGGTATGATGCCTTTATGGGGTATGAAAATAATGAAGAATTGACTTCTGCTGTAATAGCTGTGCCCGCTCACCATCCGTTAATTGAAAAATTTTTAGTGTATTACAAGGATAAGCACTTCTCACAAGAGATAGTCAGTGGTAATGTGGCAAATGTGCGGATGATGACGGAAATATGCAAGGAACAAGGTTTGTTGTGCAATGATAAAGAGCAAGACCTTAAGTTGTTTGCAGGTACTGCAGACGAGTGCCAGGTGCATATCTATCCGAAGACCTATTTTTGTCCACTAGATTTCTATCATAACGAAAATTTCACCAATAACACCTATGCGATCCATTATTTCGATGCATCATGGTTAGACAAGAAAACAAAAGACCGTATCCTGCGAGAACGCTCTGTATGGTATAAGGCGACGATTGCTGTAAAGTCAGTGCTGAGCAAAATTCTAACACTAATAAAACGATGATACACGTATATATACGAGGAGGTAGATTGGGCAACCAGTTGTTTCAATACGCTTATATAAGGCACCTTCAGAAGCATAATCCAGAACAGAAGGTATGTTATCATTTTGATGAGGTGTACCAAGCTGGTTCTCCTGAAGATGATTTTATCAATGCTCTTAAGTTCTTTAAGGTGAAGGATGTGGAGGAAAATGGAACAAATCCGAAGTTGTCTTTGATGCAGAAAATATTATTAAGAATTTATTGGCGATTCTTTCCTCATAGGGATAATGAATATGAGCGCAATATCTTTCAAAAAAGATGGGTAAGGTTGATGGATGTGTTTAATCTGAAATATTTGGATGTAGGCTATCATAAGTTTAGAGATAAAGTAGAGGGAGATGTTATTGTTTCAGGTTGTTTTGAAAGTGAAAAATATTTTGCAGACATCAAGAACGAGATACTAGAAGAAATCAAGCCGCTTAGGGGTATTTCAGAAAAGAACCAGTTCATGCTGGAACGTATGCGTAACACAAATTCTGTGCTGTTAAGTGTACGCAGAGGCGATTTCGTATATGATACGAAGTTTTTGAGTATGCATGCGGTCTGCACCCCAAAATATTATGAGCGCGCATGGGAATATATGAAAGCTCATGTGGAGAATCCTGTGTTGTTCATTTTTTCAAATGATATTGAGTGGGTGAAACAGAACCTGGACTTTGGTGTGGAGACTCATTACGAAAGTGGTAACGATCCATCGTGGGAAGCATTAGAATTGATGTCGAACTGCAAGCATTTTATTATCTCGAATAGTACCTTTAATTGGTGGGCACAGTATAAGAGCACAAATAATGAAAAGATTGTTTGTGCGCCAGCAAGGTGGTGGAATAGTCCACTTAAACCTGATTTGTTTTTAGATAATTGGACTCTGATATCTGTTGACTAATGAAACCAATATTGAGTATAGTAGTACCTGTATATAATGCAGAAGCATTTGTAGCACGGACGATAGAAAATCTTTTGGCAGAGAGTGTTAGTAAGGAAATAATTCTTGTGAATGATGGTTCTACTGACGGTAGCCTTGAAATTCTCCAGACATATGCATCTAAATATAGTTGTATCAAAGTAATTAATCAGGAAAATAGTGGCGTTTCATCAGCTCGTAATGTTGGGATGGACGCTGCTATAGGAGAATATATCTTTTTTAATGATTGTGATGATATACAGGAAATTGGGACATTGACACGAGCTGTTGACTATTTTGATATAGGGGTAGATGCTGTGATTTTTTCCTATAAAGATGTGGGAGCTGGAGGTAAAATACTAAGTGTGAAAAATTATCTTCCGACCGGTTATTATCCTATAGAAAAATGGGCTAGTGATGTGGAAGGTCTTATAAACAGCCATATTGTCAGTTGTACAGGGACGACTGTTCGTAAATTGTCTATATTGAGATCCTATGGTATACGCTATAACGAGTCTTTGAATATCTATGAGGATATGATATTTGGTTTTGAATATATGTGTTGTGTTAACAAACTGTATTATATAAATGAGCCGTGGTATTCGTATGTACACATCAACTCTCATAGTTTGTTTCAAGGATATCATAATACTCAAGCACAAGCTGTACCATTACTTCTTAAGACTGTAGAGTGCTTTTTTAATAAAGTCGTTCATGCAGAATATATTCCATATATTCATAAATATGTTCAAATAGTATATAAGGCTACTGTGCAGAATGAAGCTAAGAATCAACCGTTCTTTTCTTTTGATGCAAAATGTAAATTAAAAATTATAGCAGATTCTCCTTATTTGGAATATTGCAATGCCCCCGATTCTCTTCTTCCTAAGATGTATTATTATTGCTTAAGTCATCATCATTTTACTTTGTTGATGTTTCTTGCAGGCTTATATCCGAAAGTTGTCAGTGCAGGATGGCGAATTGTGATTCCTGTTGGTAGGTTTGTGAAGCGTAGAATTTTACGAAATAATCCATAATATATAAAAATGAATCAAATGTTCTCAAATTTTCAACTGAAAGCGATCTCAAACCATAGAGATGCTATTTATGGGATTTCTATCATATTAGTGATATTGTATCATTGTTATTGTAATAGTAAAAACTACTTGTTAAATCCGTTTGCTGAAGGTTTTATTGGTGTTGATATTTTTATACTGCTTAGTGGTTATGGTTTATGTTTTTCTTATAATTCTAGAACTATAAAGGAATTTTATGTAAGACGTTTGTTAAGAATATTGCCTGTGTATTTCACTTATAATATTTTATATGCGTTGGTGGCTTGCTTTTGTTTAAAGTCCCCTTTGTCTATAGAAGACTTTATTTATAATATCACTACATTATCTTATTACGGATTAGGAACTTATGGAGAGGGTAATAGATGTTTCGATTGGTTTACCGCTGCTATTCTATTGTTGTATCTCCTTTTCCCGTTGTCATATAAAATGACATTGCGGAGGGGAAGGGAAATATTTATTATTCTTTGTCTGTTTGCTATATTCTATCATAGAATAATTCCTGATGTTCCATGGCGTATTGATTGTTTGGTATGTCGATTGCCTATATTTATATTTGGAATACTTCTTTATCATTATCGGGAAGAGAAGTTGGGATTTAGAAACAGGAGGGGCATTATATTATTTTTACCTATATTTCTATATTTCGGATTTATATATTCAACATGGTTTTTCCAAACAGCAATGATAGCTCCTTTTTTACTGATTATAATGAGTTGTTTTTTGAGCCTAATAGAAAAAAAATTGTGTATAGATGTTTGAAATATTTAGGGAAGAATTCTTACGAGTTAATGGTCGCTAATTCGTGGGAATATCAGCTGCGGTTTTTATTCCCGAAATTGTTTCCTTTAAATGCTATTTGTTTTGTTTTATATCACTTATTGGCTCAGTTTTGTTTTGCGAAAATTACTCAAAAGTTTACTTATTTCTTTGTAAAGAAGAAATTGTAATATGTTGGATGTATTCTTAATGATACATATGAAAGTATTGGGGAAATAATAAGTCATCAGTTTGATAGAATCAACGTTGAAAGATGCTACTGCATGGAATGGACTCTTTTTTACTCCTACACCTTATGAACCCAATAGTGAGAAGTTGGGGCGATTCTACAAAGAGAGTATAATATGGAGGAAGCGGTTGAAAAAGCTTTGTATGTACCAATGTATATAGGACATGGTACATCATGGTTAGAAATATATTTAATCAATATACTATAGGTGTTCTCTACAAAATAACCTATAAGTTAAAAAGCATGATAAAGAAATGAAGATAGGTGTAGTTACAATGTTTAAACATACGCCTAATTATGGTGGGGCACTACAAGCTTATGCATTACCTACTTTTTTATGTAAGATGGGGCATGAGGCGGAACAGATTTTTTTTGATGATTCAAATGTATGCGAACGCGAAAAGTTGTCTTGTCTTAAATCAATTGAGATAGAGGCAAAGGTGTTTTTATGGAATATGATACAACGTTTGAAGCACCCTCTGCATACATTCAAGTATCAGTGTCGTTTTAGAGAGATGGTGCGATTTGGAATGGATGTTACTCCGCATAGCAATAAATTTTACCATTATAATGATATAGCGGAGACAGCCAATCTTTACGAAATGTATATAGTTGGTAGTGATGTGGTATGGACTCCTACGCTCAATTCACCTATATTGTTGCTCAAGTTTGTGCCAGAGGGTAAGCGCAAAATTTCATATGCTGCGAGTTTTGGTACTAGTATTTTGACCCCACTACAACAGCAACGTTTTAAGGCTGATCTTGCTAATTATCATGCGGTGAGTGTACGAGAAAAGTCTATGATATCGGTGCTTGAGTCTGCTACGGGTAAGAAGGTGGAACATTGTTTAGATCCTACGCTTTTACTTGAGCGCGAAGATTGGGATAAGATTTGTTCTCCTCGTATTATTGGTGAACCTTATGCATTCAGTTTCTTTCTTGGGAATAACGTAAATGCACGAATTACTGCTATAGAGTATGCAAAGAAAAAAGGCTTGAAGTTGGTCAATATACCTTACCTATGGGAGCAATATTCAGATTTTGCTCATTTTGGTGATATCCGATTGTCTAAGGTTTCGCCTAAAGATTTCATTTCGTTAATTAAATATTCAGAATATATTTTTACAGATAGTTTCCATGTTTGCGTATTCTCGCAGATATATCAGCGCAATTTTTTTACTTTTCGTCGTAATTCTACCGACAAGCAAAGCATACGTATCACAGATTTCCTTGAACTGACAGGCTTTTTAGAACGATTTTGTGGTACAACAGAGCGTGAAACATATGCTTATTGTGATAGCATAGAAGAGGCGGATTATAACAAAACAAGCGAAGCTTTACAAGTTATGAGACAACAATCGATTGAATATCTTATTTGCAATACAAATGTTACAAAAAAATTGTAAATCGACAAATTTCGGTAAAGTTAAATCGACACATAAATTAAATGAAAAAGAAAGTAGCTTTCGTAAATTTTTGGGAAACATTTAAGCCCAAAGATTCTCTATTCTATAAGATTTTGTGTAAGCACTTCGACATAGATCTTGTAGATTTGGCGCAAGCGGAATATGTATTTTTCTCTGTATGGGGCGATGAGCACCTGTATGCGCCAGACAATGCAGTTAAGATATATTTTACTGGTGAGAATCGCACGCCAAATTTCAATGAGTGCGATTATGCGATGGGATTTGAGCGCCTGTCGTTTAGAGATCGCTATATGCGCTTTCCTTTATACTGTATCTATCCTGAGTACCAGTTGCTTGAGAAGAAGCAAATTGGCGTAGACAAGAGTGTTCTTGATGCAAAGAAAGGATTCTGCAGTTTCACTGTAAGCAATGATACTTGCCATCCTCGCAATGAGATGTTTCACTTATTGAGTAGCTATAAGAGAGTAGATTCAGGAGGTAAGTATTTGAACAACATAGGTGGACGAGTGGAAGATAAATTCGCTTTTGATAAGGAACATAAGTTCTCTATTGTATTTGAGAATTTTAGCTATAATGGTTATTGTACCGAAAAAATAGTACAAGCCTTCGCAGCGCAGACTATTCCCATCTATTGGGGAGATGCTTTGTGCGAAGAGACATTTAATGCGAAAGCATTCATCAATGTACACAAGTACAAGACCTTTAATGAAGTACTTGAACGAGTGAAAGAAATAGATAATAACGATGACCTCTACCTTGAAATGCTCAATCATCCGGCTCTTGTTTCAGAACAAGAGGGCTATGAAGGCAAGATGCGGCAGTTGGAGGACTTCCTGTTGAACATTTTTTCACAACCACATGAAACTGCACGTAGACGCACTCGTATGTCGTATTGCGAGATAGCCAAGCACAGAGAGATGATGGAAATCTATTATAGAAGCAATATGTCGATAATGAGCAGATTGTATCATTGGATTAAAGGAAAGTAGATGAAGATAAGAAATTCAAATATTGAACTCTTACGCATAATTACCATGTGCATGCTGATAGGATTTCACTATGGGAATGCTTAAATAGGTTGGAACAGTAAGTATATGAATACAAGTGCTTTTGCGTTGCGCAGCCATTGAGTGTATACAGTGCTAACTTGTTCGTTTTAATAACAGTCGTATGAAAGAACAAAACTCTCAACTTAAAATTGGAATAGTACTGAATTATGTAAATTTGGTATTAGGAGGTCTAGTACCTTTGCTCTATACACCAATTATGTTGAAAATACTGGATACAGAGGAATACGGACTATATAAGTTGTCTGCAAGTATAACTAGTTATCTCGCCCTTATAACATTCGGTTTGGGAGCTGCCATAACTCGATATTTGATAAAAGCTCGAACAGAGCAAGGTGAAGAAGAGGAAAGAGCTGTATTGGCTTTATTTATCGTTATTTTTCGTATAGTTGCAGTTTTGGCATTGATTGGAGGTGGCACTTTATCCCTGTGTCTTCCATTATGGTATTCTGAATCGATCTCTGCTGAGGAGTTGATCAGAATGCAATGGTTAGTTATTTTAATGTCATTTAATACTGCTATTAATTTCATAGCTTCGCCATATGTATCAATAGTAAATGCTCATGAGCGTTTTCTTTTTTTGCAGAGTATGGCTATAATCAGCACAATTTTAGCTCCGTGTCTTAATCTGGTAGCCCTCTTGTGGGGGTATGCATCCATAGGATTAGCCGTTTCTTCTATATTGTCAACTGTATTGTTCCGCCTGCTATTTTGGATCTATGTCAGGAGGACAATGAGAATAAAGCCACTATATAAGCGGATGCCCAAAGAGTATATTGTAGATGTTATTTCATTTTCATTTTGGATTTTCGTATCGAACATAGGTAGCCAATTGTATGAGGCGACAGATTCTGCTTTAATTGGTGCAGTACCGGCACTTGCAACAACCGGAGTTGCTATCTATTCTGTTGGTATGATTCTTTGTAGTATGATTAATACTATCAATGCAGGCATATCATCTATGTTAGTGCCCAAGGCCAACAAAATGGTGTTTAATGGAGCTTCTACTGACGAACTCACAAATACTGGCATTAGGGTTGGTAGAATACAGGCGCTAATAATTGCATTATTTATATTTGGATTCATAACATTTGGAAGAGAATTTGTCTATTTCTATGTGGGTGAAGACTATGCAATTTCATATTGGATAGCCGTAGTATGCATGATACCAATCTCAATACCTTTGGTTCAGAGTTTCTTTCTCAATATAATTATTGCCAGAAATGAAAACCGATTTAGAGCTCTGACATACCTGCTTGTTGCATTAATTAATGTTGTTGCAACTTGGTATATGATGAAATGGATAGGGGTATTTGGTGCAGCATTAGCTACTTCGATTGCAAATTTCATAGGTCCGGGACTTATTATGAATTGGTTCTACAAGAAACATATACGACTACAAATAGGTCGTTTTTGGAGATCACTATTGAATGTGTATTTTGTACCATCCATTTTAGCGGCATTATTCCTTTTTCTTGGAAAATATATTAATTATTATCATATTCCATATTTCATTGGAGGTATTTTCGTATTCTTTATGTTATATGTATCTCTGCAGTGGCTTTTCATTATGACAGATTATGAAAAGAAATTAATGAAAGGATTGATTAACAGATAAATATGCCATATAGTATGAAACGATTATTATATTTGGATATAATTCGCTTAATAGCATGCTTGATGGTAATCGTGATGCATGCACCAATGCCTGGTGTTGCTGCAGAGACACATGGGGCGTTTCTCGTACAAAGTAGTTATTTAACTGCACCTTGTGTACCACTGTTTTTTATGGTCAGCGGGGCATTATTGCTACCTTGCAAGGAGGGAGGGGGTGCAGGTAAGTATCTGAAGAATCGTATAGGTAAGATTATTGGTCCGGCACTGTTCTTTTCGTTTTTCTATATAGCACTAAGTGGCAATTGGTGGTGGGTATGGTCTATTCCTTTTTCAGCACAAGGACATGGTGTATTGTGGTTTGTGTATACGTTGGCAGGTTTATATTTGCTTATACCGATTATATCTCCTTGGTTACGTAGTGCTTCGAAAGGCGAGGTAGAATTGTATCTGGGGGGATGGTTTGTGACTTTGCTTTATCCTTATTTGTGTAAGGTGTTTTTTATTAATACTGATGTGACTGGAGTTTTGTATTATTTCACTGGTTATGCAGGTTACTTCTTGTTTGGTTATTATCTAAAGAATTATTCTATATCACTGAAATGGTTGATAACTTTGGCTCTTGCAATGCTGCCATTGCCTATGTTTAATAAAGTGTTGGGGTGGAACTTAGATTTCTATTCTGCTTTTTGGTATCTTTCAACTCCGGTAGCTATGATGTCTGCTGCATGGTTTTGTGTAATGAAGCATTTGTTTGACCGGGCTTCTGTGTATAAGTTTTGGGCTCAAATATCTAACTTGAGTTTCGGTATTTATTTGCTTCACATCTTTGTGATGCGTACTCTTCTTTGGAACTGGAGGGTGATACAGAACATTAATAATTATTATTTGCAGACAGTTGTGGTTGTGATTCTCACTTTCATTGGCTCTTTGGCTATTAGTTATGGTATTGCAAAATTACCGCTGGCGCAATATATTATCGGTCACCGCATTAAGTCTGATTAAAAAGGAAAAATAGTTTGTTACCGAATTTAGCTGAATAAAACCTAATTTTTAGATATTCGGTTATTTAGGTGATAAATATAAAAATATGAAGAAAAGAATATTTATCAATATTCACTATCTTGAGATTGGTGGTGCGGAGCGTGCTTTGTTGGGGTTACTGTCAGTACTAGACATAGAGAGGGTGGATATAGACCTGTTTGTGAATCAGCATACGGGTGAATTTATGCCCTTGATTCCAAAATGTGTGAATCTGTTGCCAAAGATACCTGAATACACTTGCATAGAACGACCTATCAAGAATATAGTGAAAGAGGGACATCTTGGTATTGCGTTACGCAGATTGTGGGCAAAATGGAAACACAAGCAATATGTGAGGGATTTGGCTGCAGAGGAACGTTTGCACGACGCGAGTGTATTTCAATATATAGCAGATGCTGTAGAGGGAGGTTTGACATCCTTAGATCATCTTGGTGAGTATGACCTTGCCATCAGTTTCCTGTCCCCACATAATATTGTTTTGAATAAAGTGAAGGCGAGAAAAAAGATCTGTTGGATACATACTGACTATTCTACAATTCACGTGAATCATGATAAAGAGCTTCCGATATGGAATGGCTTTGATTATGTGGCTTCCATTAGTGATGACTGTACCAAAACTTTCTTACAGACTTTTCCTGAATTAGAGGATAAGATTGTGCTTATAGAGAATATTCTTTCGCCTGTATTTGTTCGTCAACAAGCAACTCTGGAGGATGTAAGTGACGAAATACCTCAGAATGAGGGAGAAACGACGATCTTGACGATAGCTCGCTTTTCCCCCCCGAAAAAAATAGAAGGTATTCCACACATTTGCGCTGAGATGGAGAGACGTGGTGTGAATTTTAAGTGGTACGTCATCGGTTACGGTCCGGACAAGTTGATTCAGGAGGCGTTGGACAAGTATAATATGCGTCACCGCATGATTTTGCTTGGCAAAAAAAATAATCCGTATCCATATATCAAGGCTGCGGACATTTATTGCCAGCCCAGCGTCTATGAAGGTAAGAGCGTGACGGTGCGTGAAGCTCAGATGCTATATAAGCCTGTAGTGATAACGGATTACCCGACTGCTAAGTCGCAGATAACGAGTGGTGTGGATGGTGTGATTGTGCCTTTGGATGAGGTGGAGACTGCAATCGGGGTAGTAAATGTAATTCAAAATATAGAGCTTAGGGAGAAAATAGTGGAGTATCTGAGTAGTCACGATTATGGAAATGAGGCAGAAGTGAATAAGATTTATAACTTAATGGATTGAGTATGATTGATGCTTCTTTTTATCAGGGTATTTATCTTTTTATTGTGACTCTCTTGACTTTGATTACTGTTTCATATCGTCGTAGTCTTACAACCATTGAGCCGATTGTCGGTAGTGTAATATTGTGTATATTTTTAGTGCTTTTTATAGGCTTCAGACCTGTATCATATCTTTTTGTTGATATGATGAACTATAATAGTTGGTGGGGATTGTATGAGTGGGAAGGATTTGATTGGGGCGCACAAAATGTACTGTTTGATAATCTTTATGCTTATATGAGTTATATTTTTCCTGATACAACTCTGTTTTTCGCACTTATGGCAGCTTTGTATTTTATTCCTATGCTTGTTGCATGTAGAAAGATGTTTCCTTCTAATACTATGATTGTATTTTTAGTATGTTTAGCTGCATTTTCCACATTTTCTTATGGAACTAATGGTATTAAGGCCGGCGTTGCTAGTTCGTTCTTTTTAGTAGCATTGGCGTACAGGGATAAAATGTGGGTTTCAATACTGTTTTTGTTGTTATCGTGGGGATTTCATCATTCGATGCAAATGCCTGTTGTTGCTTATATTTTAACTATGGTATTTAAGAAGAAAGAATGGTATTTTTATGGATGGTTATTTTGTTTGGCAATGGCAGTTCTGCATATATCATTTTTCCAGACTCTGTTTGCTGATTTTTCGGATGAGTCAGGAGCTGCTTATTTGACTTCTAATTCTAATAATGCATGGGGAGGTCGTGGGGGCTTTAGAATGGATTTCGTTGTATATTCTGCTATGCCAATTCTCATTGGTTACTATGTGAAGTATAAATATAAGTTGAAGGATAAACTTTATGATATTATGTTGAATATATATCTGACATGTAATGGTGTCTGGATGCTTTGTATGTATGCTGAATTTACCAATCGCATTGCATATCTTTCGTGGTTTATGTATCCGATAATACTTATTTATCCTTGTTATGCAATAGCGGATAAAAAACATCCATTAGTGCGTATGCGTAAGTATATTGTGATGGTACATCTGGTATTTACGTTATTTATGTCATTTGTTTATTATGCTTGATATTATACCTAAAATAATTCATTATTGTTGGTTTGGTGGTAATCCATTACCAAAAGATGCTTTAGAATGCATAGCTTCATGGAGAAAGTATTTGCCTGATTATGAGATCAAGGAATGGAATGAGAGTAATTTTGATGTGAATTGCTGTCCGTATGTTAAGCAGGCTTATGAGGCCAAGAAATATGCCTTTGTGAGTGACTATGTCCGTTTTTTTGTGCTGTTCAAAGAGGGTGGGCTATATTTTGATACTGATGTTGAGATTATAAAAGATATGAATCATATTATTGCTGTAGGCAACTTTATGGCGTTTGAGAAAAGTTTTGCTACTCAACAGCAGGATAGAGGTGAATTTTGTACTGAACTTCTTGGGGTAGCTCCGGGACTAGGATTAGGTGTAAGACCTGGTCTCGAGATTATTGGTGAACTTTTGGACTTATATAATGCCAGGGAAAATTTTGCAATTGCTGATGGTACCGTAGTGGATTATACTACGGAGATTTTGAAAAGGCATGGAATGGTTAATGAACATCGGTTTCAGAAAGTAGCGGACGTGAATATCTATCCGGCGGATTATTTTTGTCCTATGGATTCTACAACGGGGATTATAACAAAGACAAAGAATACTGTTGCCATTCACCATTATTCGTGTTCTTGGATTGATCACAATACAATGAGTTGGCGTATACATGTACTGAAGAATAAGTTGATTGCTATATTTGGTGAAAGGTGGATTATGAAAATCAGTCAATTGTTAAGAAGATAATATTATGAGAGATTTACCACGCATAACTGTAATTATGGGTATCTATAACTGTGCTGACACTCTTGTGGAGGCATTGAAGTCTTTGGAATCTCAGACATATAAAAATTTCAAGGTTGTTCTGTGTGATGATGGTTCTAAAGATGATACTCTGCAGGTGGCTTTGCGATGGGCGGAAGAACATCCAAATTACCTGGTTATTCAGAACGAACATAATATTAAGCTTGCTGCAACACTGAATCATTGCCTTGGTTATGTAGATACAGAGTATGTGGCTCGTATGGACGGAGATGATATCTCATTGCCAACTCGTTTTGAAAAGGAAATCGCTTTTTTGGATGCACATCCGGAATTTGCTTTTGTCAGTACTCCTATGGCTCATTTTGACGAACGTGGTATCTGGCGTGAAGGTAAGGCAATCGAATATCCTCAAAACTGTGATTTTAAGGATTGTGCACCATTCTGTCATGCTCCTTGTATGGTTAGGAAATCAGCGTACGATTTGGTAAATGGATATACAACTGATGAAAAAGTTGAACGGGCGGAGGATTATTATCTTTGGTATAAAATGTATCGTGCCGGATTAAAGGGATATAATATTCAGGAGATACTTTACATGATGCGTGATGATAAGAATGCTATAGCTCGACGTAAAGTTAAAGATCGTTTGAGAGGAGTAAAGATGCATTGGGAAATTCTTAGGGGATTGAATATTAAGTATCCTTATTTGATAATCTTGAAGGGTGTGTCTAAGATATTGGTTCCACCATTTTTGATTCCCACATTAAGAAAATTGAAGAAATAGTCAAGTAGTTAATTTGTCAATATATGCGTATGCCAAGTCTATTAATATAAGCTATACAATATGGGAGAACCAAAAGTAACAGTTGTAATACCTGTATATAATGTTGCTACTTATATAGAAAAGTGCGCAACATCATTGTTTGAGCAAACACTTGATAGTTTAGAAATTTTGTTTGTAGATGATTGCAGCCCTGATCATTCAGTAGAAATTATAAAGAAAACTCTTAAAAAATATCCGGAGCGAAATTCGTTGACGCGAATTATTAGGATGCCGTCTAACAGCGGCCTGGCCGCTGTTAGACGGCAGGGGATAATTGAGGCTACAGGACAATATATAATTCATTGCGATGGGGACGATTGGGTGGATTCTGATTTATATGAAATCATGTATAATAAGGCTGTTAAAGATAATGCAGATGTAGTAGGATGTGGCTTTATATATGAGAATCAGAAAGGCTTTGAAGTCTATGAAAAAGAATTACCCAATATAGACGGTAAATCATTGTTGCGCTCTTGGTATAAATCAACTTATCATATGTCTACATGTAACAAGTTAGTACGTCGTAGTATATATACGAAGTATGGCATTTTGCCATGGGCTGAATTGAATATGTGGGAAGATAACGGCTTGTTGACACGTGTGTTTTATTATGCAAAGACTATTGTATATGTGAATGATTGTTATTATCATTATAACCGTTGTAATATGAAAGCTATGACCTCAGGTTATGGAATCAAACAGGTAGAACAGATGATAAGCATTGCAGAGCATTTAACTGATTTTTTTGAGTCTAAGCCTGACGCTAAGGATTTTGATAAAACTGTAAAAGCTTTCCGGTTTTTGGCTAGAATAAATCTTGTGACGGACAGTTTTGCTAATTTACGTCGATATAATAATACTTTCAAAGGTTCAGAAACTATTATTCATGAACTCGATCTGAATGCATTTTCGGCAAAAGGTCGCTTTCGCTTCCGTATGGTGAAGTATCATTTAGGATGGCTTTTTGTGTTAATGTTCAAAATAAAAAAAATCTTATACAGATAAGAATGGATAAGCCTAAAATAATCCGTGCGTGCACAGTTCCTCAGTCATTGGGTTTTGTAAAAGGTATGTTATCTGATCTTCAGGAAAAGTATGAGGTAGTGTTGCTTTCATCATCTGGTCCAGAGTGGAAAGAAATACATCGGTCATATCCTGATGTGAAATGTCTTGAGCTGAATATGGAGCGTCATATATCCCTTGTGAAAGATATAAAGTCATTGTGGCGGATGTGGCGTACATTTCGTAAGGAGAAGCCACGAATGGTACACTCCATGACTCCCAAGGCCGGATTACTTTGTATGGTGGCGTCTTGGATGGCTGGTGTACCTGTGCGTGTACATACATTTACAGGTTTGTTATTTCCTACTGCTACTGGATTGAAACGAAATATCCTAATGGCAACAGATTGGATTACTTGTGCTTGTGCCACACACATTATTCCTGAGGGGGAGGGGGTAAAAAATGATTTGTTAAACAATGGCATTACTAAAAAGCCTATTAAGGTATTGGGATATGGCAGTTGTCGGGGAATTGATCTCGAACGGTTTGATAAAACCTCAGAGGTGATGGAGCAGGCCGCACAACTGCGTAAAGATTGTATTTGTACTTTTATCACTGTGGGGCGTTTGGTGAGTGACAAAGGGATCAATGAATTGGTTGAAGCTTTTGTTAAGCTAAACAAAGAAAATAATGATACACGTTTAATCCTTGTAGGGGGGTATGAAGATAATCTTGATCCTCTTAAAATAGAAACACATAATTTGATTGAAAGTTGTGACGCTATTGAATATGTTGGTCAACAAAGTGACGTGCGTCCTTGGTTTGTTGCTTCAGATGTTGCTGTGCTTGCATCTTATCGGGAAGGATTTCCTAATGTGGTAATTGAAGCAGGGGCTATGGGGCTTCCTCAAATAGTTACTGATATAAACGGTGCACGAGAAATTATTATAGAAGGTGAAAATGGTATTATTGTTCCTTCAAAAAATATCAATGCCCTTTATAATGCTATGAAGTGTATGACTAATGCTGATTACCGTAATTCTTTAGCAAAGAATGCCCGCAAGTTGATAGCATCGAGATATGAGCAGGGATTTGTGCGTCAGTGCTTATATGATTTTTACGATGAAATATTAAATAAGAATTCTAACGGCTAATTGATTTTATAAGTGGTTGTTGGTATAATGAATAAAGAGTAAGTAATGAAAACAGTAATAGTATTTGGTGCTACAGGAAATCTTGGAGCATATATAGCTTTACATTTGAAAGAAAAAGGATACAATGTGATCGCAGTAGGTCGTAGAAAGGATGATAACGGATTCTTTGCTTCCAAAGGTATGAAGTATTTATCGGTCGATATTACCAACTTTGAAGATTTCAAGTGGTTACCTCAGGATGAGGTAGACTGTGTGGCTCATTTTGCAGGAGAGTTACCTTCCCGTTATTCTTTTCATGCTAGTGATCTAGTGCAGTCGATCACCATTGGAACACTTAATGTATTGGAATATATGCGTTCATGTGGTTGTAAGAAAATTATTTTTCCGCAGACTCCTTCCGATATGTGTCAGTATCACAATAATGGCTCTGTAATACCGGTTGATGCTCCTCGCCATTTTCCGCTTACTGGCGATCATAGTATATATACTATTGCTAAAAATGCAGCGGTGGATCTCATAGAGCATTATCATGCGGAGTATGGATTCAGCCGTTTTATATTACGTTTTTTCACAATCTATCAATATCATCCCAACGCTTACCATTATCGTGATTTCCAGTTTCATCTTATGCCATATCGTATGCTTATGGACCGGGCTTCCAAGAGTCTTCCCATTGAAGTATGGGGAAACTGTAAAAAAGCCAAAGAGATGGTTTATATCAAAGATTTTGTGCGTGTAGTTGAGAAGTGTGTTTCATCCCCACTTGAAGGCGGTATGTATAATGTGGGTAATGGGTGGCAGGTATCGTTGGAAGAGCAGATAAAAGGTATTATAGAGGTGTTCTCTCCGAAGGATAATCCTTCTAAAATCATTTATTGCCCCGAGAAATCTGATCCTTTGGAGAATGCCTTTGACGTAAGCAAGACGTTCAGTGAACTTGATTATAAACCTGAATTCAGCTATATTGACCAACTCCGTGATTTTAAGAAAGAAATGGAGGAGGAACCTATGGCTCAATTGTGGGGTGTAAAGACAGATTATCCAAAAAACTGTAAAAACAAATAGGATGTACACACATTTTTTTAAACGCATAATAGACTTTTGGATAGCATTGGTCACCCTTATACTTATCAGCCCTGTCTTGTTAATAATCACGATTCTTCTTTATGTTTTCAATGAGGGTGCTGGTGCTTTTTTCTTGCAGGAACGTCCGGGATTACATGGAAGGATATTTAAGATTATAAAATTTAAGACTATGAATGAACGCAAGGATGCGTCAGGCAAACTTCTTCCGGATGTACAGCGTATCACCAAGTTTGGTCGGTTTGTCCGTAATACATCTCTTGACGAACTTCCGCAGTTGATTAATGTATTGAAAGGGGATATGGCACTTATTGGTCCTCGTCCGTTATTGGTTAAATATCTTCCTCTTTATAGTAAAGAGCAAATGCGCCGTCATGATGTCCGTCCTGGTATATCCGGTTGGGCACAGTGTCAAGGGCGGAACTCTCTTTCATGGACTGATAAGTTTGCGTTAGACGTATGGTATGTGGACCATATATCGTTGGTGACTGATTTGAAAGTGGTTTTCGTTACTGTAAAAAAAGTGTTATGTCGTGAAGATATAAATACATCTGATAAAAGAGCAGCTGTTACAATGGAAGAATTCAATGGTCATAATTAAATATAAATAATATAGAATATGAATGTAAAAGCTATAATGCAATACTTGGGTAAATGCCGTAGAGAGATATCTGAGCTAGCCAATGTGAGGGGAGAGAAGTCAGTCTCTTATTGGTTTGATTATCTTTGGTGTGCAGTAAGACATGGTTGTTTAATTCGTCAATATGTGTATGGTGAGTTTTACAGGTTATCGTCTATTGATCGAAAAGAATCGATGACTTATCCAAGATTGATAAAAGTCTTTAAAAAATTGAATCATCCTGATTATGTTCATCTGCTAGAGAATAAAAGAGATTTTAATGTTCATTTTGCACCATATGTAAAACGTGAATGGATATATATACCGGAAACAGACTTTAATACTTTCTGCGAGTTTGCAGATAGACATAATTATGTTATTGTGAAACCTTTGGATCTATGTGAAGGGCAAGGAGTTTATGGATTGCAGCTGCTAAAGGATAATGACAAAAGAAAGGCTGTTTATGAAGAACTTTCCGGAAAGAATATAATGGTTGAGCAATGTATTAAACAGCATAAAGATATGAATATGGGTGGTCGTTCTGTTAACACTATAAGAATGCATACCATACTTGACAAAGATGGAAATGTTCATTGTTTTAAACCGGTATTTCGTGCAGGGGTGGGTGATGCTGTTGTTGATAACTATTGTGCAGGAGGATGTTGCTATGAGGTTGATCTGGAGCTAGGTGTTCTGATTACTCCTAGTTTGTCTAAAGACCACATACAACACAAAATACATCCTGGAACGAATAAGATTGTTTATGGTTATCAAATACCTAATTGGGATAAAGTAATCGTTGACATTACAAATGCTGCAAAGATGCTTCCTCAATGCCGCTTTATAGGTTGGGATATTGCAATAACTGATAATGGTATTGAACTGATAGAAGGAAATCACAATCCAGACTATGAGCTTATAGAGTTTTTCGGTACTCGTGGCTGGTATGCAAAAACTAGAGAATGGATAAGTTATTGATAAATACATTACAAACACCTTGCTTTTTACTGGATGAAAAAGAGTTGGGCAGGGGAATTAACGAGTTTTACCGTTCACTGAAAAGACACTTTGCACATTGCATTGTTGGATATTCGGTGAAGACAAATTCGCTACCCTATGCGATAGTAAAAGCTAAGGATTTTGGTTGTTTTGCAGAGGTTGTTTCAGATGATGAACTGGATTTGGCTTTAGAGTGTGGCTATAAAATGAACGAAATTATATTCAATGGTCCCATGAAGTCTAAGGCACGTTTTCTTGATGCTTTAAAGAGTGGGGCAATAGTTAATATTGAAACCCACCGCGAATTAGAGTGGTTAAAAGAGTTGCCTTCTGATGGACTTTATAAAATAGGTATTCGTCTTAGTGTTAATATTTCAGATGTGTCGCTTGAAGATGCTGAAGGTGAGAATGATTTTAGTCGTTTTGGATTTAATGATGAAACAGAAGAGTTTTCCAATGCTCTTGAGACGGTAAGAAGTATTCCTCAGGTGGAATTGGTAGGACTACATATTCACCGAACCAGTCATAGCAGAAGTGTTAGATTCTATAAAAGGTCTGTTGCTTATGCTGCGAGTGTAATAAAGAAGTATCATCTGGATCTCGATTATCTTGATGTTGGAGGAGGATATTATGGCATTTTTCGTAATGCTCCTACCTTTGACGATTATGTGGCAACAATCTATGAATCTCTTCAGAAACAAGGTCTGGAGAAACTTGCAATCATCGTGGAACCGGGTAATGCGTTGACAGCTTCGTCTTTTACGTATTATTCGCAAGTGATAGATGTAAAACAATTACCGGATTGCCGGATACTGACAACGGATGGAACACGTAATGACATAGATCCCTTTTTTCATAAAAATGGATATATGACAGAGATAAATCGTGCAAATGAGTCTGGACAGGTTGTGCCGTTACAAATAGTGGCGGGTGCTACTTGCTTGGAGTATGACCAATTGTTCAGGTTAGAAAACCAACAGGAAATGGAGGTTGGTGATGTGATTGAATATAAGAATGTAGGTGCCTACACCTTATCGTTAACGCCAATGTTTATCAACTATTTTCCAAGAGTATATTCACTTTCTTCTGATGGACTGAAACTTGTTCGTGATAAATGGACAGCAAAAGAATACATACAAAAATCAAATATATAATCCCAATGAAACCTAGTATTTTGTTTAGCAGTGCAGGAAGGCGTGGTCGTTTGCTTCGTAACGCACAAGAATCAATCGGTTCAAAATGTGATATCAATGCAACCGATAATAATGCAACGGCCCCTGCACTGTACTTTGCGACAAATGAATATGTTGTTCCGCGCATCAATGATCCCGAATATGTTGATACGGTGCTTGATATCTGTAAAAAAGCTAATGTAAAGGCTATAACCACTCTCATAGATCCTGAAATTGAGATTCTCTCTGCGAATCGTGAAAAATTCCTGGAGGCTGGTGTGTTGCCGCTTTGTCCTGCAGATGAGATTACTGCTCGTTGTTGTTTTGACAAATATGAGATGTTCAAATATCTCACAGAGAAAGGTATTCCTACTCCGTTGACTTATCATGATTTTGATGATTTTAAAAAGGGAATAGATGAAGGTAAGATCTCTTTCCCTATATTTATGAAACCCATTTGTGGAAGTGGTAGCGTTGGTGCTCATAAAGTGAATACTATGGAGCAAGCCGAGACTGATTGGTTCTCTGGCGAACATGATTATATTATTCAGGAATTGATGATTGGGGGAGACTGTGATGCGGATGTTTATGTGGACGCTATTAGTCATAAGGCTGTCGCAGCTTTCTTGAAACGTAAGATTGAAACTCGTATTGGTGGAGCAAGTAAGACGATCTCTTACAAAGATCCTATGTTGTTCGCTTTTATTGAGAAGGTTGCTTCAGTATTCAAATTTTGCGGTCCTCTTGATATGGACTTCTTCATTAAAGATGGTCAGTATTATTTATCAGAAGTAAATCCACGTTTTGGTGGTGCCTACTTACATGCTTATGGAGCAGGTGTCGATTTCTTCCCTCTTATTTGGAACAATATGAATGGGATAGAGAATCAATCTCAGATTGGTCAGTATGACGAGGATGTACTTATGCTGATGTACGATGATGTGGTTATACGAAAGAAATCTGAGTTAGTGAATGATAATTTTTCAATATTGTAAAGTCAAAAGCTAGATAAAGTTAGAGAAACTATCTTTGATAGTACTAAGAAAGTGATAATTAATTAAAATTATGAGCTACGTTCCTGAAAAAACAATTTACCTCTGCCTTGCTCACATGAGCGAGGAAGGTATTGAACAGAAATATGTAAAAGAAGCATTTGATACTAATTGGGTAGTACCTTTAGGACCAAATGTGAATGCGTTTGAGAATGATCTCAAGAACTTTGTTGGAGGAGAAAATGAGGTTGTGGCTTTGAGTGCCGGTACAGCCGCTGTACACCTTGCTCTTATCGGCTGCGGTGTGCAGTCAGGTGATGAGGTATTGGTGCAATCCTTCACTTTCTGCGCTTCTTCGCATCCCATCACTTATCTTGGTGCAAAGCCGGTGTTTGTGGGCTCGGAAAAAGAAACCTGGAATATGGATCCTGTACTGCTTGAAGAGGCTATCAAAGATCGCATTGCAAAAACCGGTAAAAAGCCTAAGGCTATTGTGCCTGTGGCTCTTTATGGTATGCCTTATGATTGCGAGCGCATCATGGAGATTGCCAATCGTTATGATATTCCTGTGGTAGAGGATGCAGCTGAAGGATTCGGCTCCAAATTCGGTGGTAAGGTGTTGGGCACTTTCGGTCGTTTCGGTGTACTTTCTTTCAACGGTAACAAGATGATTACTACATCGGGTGGTGGCGCCCTAATCTGCCGGAATGCTGAGGATAAAAATACTATTATGTGGTATGCAACCCAAGCTCGGGATGCTTATCCTTACTATCAGCATACTGCGATCGGTTATAATTACCGCATGAGTAATGTTTGTGCCGGTATAGGTCGCGGGCAGATGACCGTTGCCGATGCTCATATTGCTCATCATAAGCATGTGCAGGCACTTTATGAAGAATTGTTGGCGGATGTGGAGGGCGTGCATATTCACAAGCAACCTGCTGATTCCCGCTATGATTCTAATTTCTGGCTTTGTACTGCTACCATCGATCCGGAAGTGAAGGTGGTAGGGCAGGAGAATGCCTATAAGGAAGTTATCAAGACTGCTGTGGGGGGGGCTGCCGGTGTGATTAAAGCCGTAGATAGTGCTGTAACTGACTGTCAGCCGAATGAGAATGTGGAAGCATTACGTATATTCATGCTATCTAAGAGGATAGAATGTAGGCCTGTCTGGAAGCCGATGCATAAGCAGCCGGTTTATGCGGATGCTCCTTTCTATACTAATGGGGCGGAAGAGGATATTTTCAAGGTAGGATTTTGTCTACCTGCGGGTCCTTATGTGACGGATGATGATGTACGTTATATTGTGGAATCAATCAAAGGAGCGATTGGCTTTTAAAATAAATATTCGCAAAAAACATTTGGTATGTAGATAGAAAAGTAGCACTTCATTGCTGATGTAAATAACTTCTATACCACAAAAGGTAATTTTCGTCTAGCTTGCTCATAAGTCATCACAGTGACATGAGCATTATCCCAAACCTTAGTATATCCTCTTAGAGCTTCCAGACAATTATCCTTGAATGCGCCTATATATCCTTTCGAACTATCCGCTACATTGATTATTGTAATGAAATAGGCTTCCAGGCAAAAACTGTGCAAATCCACATTTTTTTCATTCTCCAGAGTTTGCCCAAAAGTATTTTGATATTTTGCTGCTAGAAACATTTGCATCGTATCAACCACCTTCTTGGTTATATTCCATTTACGGTCTGCTGTATTTGCCGATTCCAAACTCCCCGTTGCTGTATAGTCTTTTAACTCTATAGCGTAGAATTTCTTATCTTCATAATCTATCCAACAAGCGTCCATCTCTTTGAAATTGAAACAGCTTATGCTTTTATGAGGCTCTGTCTTCTCAAAACGAAACCAATCATCTGTTGGAAAAAATCAAGCGTAATTCCACTTTCTGTAAAACCTGCCATAATTACATCTTCATATCAAGGTCAATGTCTTCATCATACATGGTCATACTTTCATTAATAATGGAATTGTCCGGCAAACTCTCTCTCAAATTTCCAAAAAAAGTATTGATAGTTCCTCTGTCGTTTCTGTTTAATGAACAGCACATAATATCCATCGCATTGGAGCGTGCTTCTATATGCAGTTGCTTTAGTACAAAATAACTGTGAGTTGTAATAAATATTTGTACACCTTTCTTCGCGAGCTCTGAAATGATCTTCATCAATGAGCGGATAGCTCCCGGATGCAGATTATCTTCAGGCTCATCGAGAATAAGTACGGAGTTCTTATTAAGTTGTCCGTTTTGAATTAGTGTGGACAATATACCTATATGTTTGACTCCTTCTGCTGTTAAAGGGAGGGCAAATTCGGTATTGCCTTTCTTGAAGACAAATCGTTCCGTATTTTCCACTTGTTTCAACTCGCCGGAAAACATTTCGGACATTTTGTTTAATATATCCTGAAATTCGACATTGGCGTCCCCTTGTACCACAGGTATGTCCAACAAATCAATAAGATCCAATGTTGTATCATCATAACCGGGAAAGAAGTACTGACGGGCAATCGCTTTTATCGTATTAAAAGCGGTGATGACTTCCTTTGCGGGAATAAATATGTAATTGGTAATCTCACTGCTATTTCCGTTCGCAATAGTAACATCCGTAATAGTAGTACGGGTATCTACTCCAAAAGAAAAGTTGACTTTCGAATCTTCTTTAAAGTTTAATTCTACAGATAGTTTTTTGGGAGTGCCATTCTTGCGCACAATATCACTCAAACCTGCCCTTTTAGGGGTGTATACGTCGAAAAGCTTCTTGGATATGATATTCTTGAATGAAATATCCGGATAGTGCACGGTTTGCTTGATATATAATTCCTTGGCTTTTCCAACAGAATAAATCATCTTCAAGAGTGCAGTCTTACAGGTATCATTCTTTCCAAGAATAACAGTCACTTGTGGAAATGGAAACGGATTTTCAAAAGTCTCGAATCCCATTACATTGGACATCTTAAGTTTACTTATCATAATTTTTTCATTATAAGTATGACAAAGATACAGTTTATATCTCAAAAACAAGTAGTCCTCATAAAAGTTTTTTTGATGGTGCCAAAGGAGAAATACCCGTATCAGCTTATACTTGTCTATATTCTTTCACTGCATCGAAGCACGGACACCCTTTCATCGGGTTCAAATCATGATGTCCCACAATCAATGCTTTCGGAAACTGTCTTTTCAACTCTCTCAACAAAGCAAGCAAAGCCCCTTTCTGCTCCAATGTGCGCGTATCCTTCGGCTTTTCGTCCGCATCCAGTCCGCCTTCATAACAAACACCTATCGAATGGGCATTATGATTCCGGCAATGTGCCCCGGCCTCTTCAAGCGATCGTCCTCTGTGGATTTCTCCGTCCCGTGTGATATAGAAATGATACCCGATGTCGCGAAATCCGCGATGGCGGATATGATCCAGACGACAGGCTTCCGCCGAAAGGGATTTCCCCTCCGGCGTAGCACTGCAATGAATGATAATCAGTGTGATCGTTCTCATCGGCCTACATACAGCTTTGTATTCCGAACACTCCTCCGATAGCGGTGGCTACAGTGATAATGATTTTGAGAACTAGGCCCCATACGGAGCGGCGTGATGATGAATTGCTCATAAAACTACATTTTTAGTGATAAAATAATAAGAATTTAAAGGTAAGTCCTTCATTATAATGAAGGACTTACACATAGATCGCGACAAGAGATTACTCTCCCGGATCAGGAGCTTCTCCTCCGTTCCCGTCCGGGTTCGGTTCAGGCGTATTGCCCGAATCGGAACCGCCACCGGAAGCGGTAGGTTTCTGATACTCCGCCTGCTGCTTCAGCTGGCTGTCGAGCTTCAGATTGGTAGTAGACAGATTACCGGTGGCACGGGCTCTGAGGCGCATCCCGGTGATATTCTTCTCCAATGAGAACTCTTCCAGCGTTTCGGCTGCTTTGCTGCGGATACCTACACCGAAGATGGCGAGGTCGTCAATTTTCACACTCTTGCCGTCGAGCAGCAACTCCTTGATGCAATCCACCATGTCGGTGAGCACACCTTTGATGACACCACCGGAATACGGAGAATTGTGCTTCGACATGTGCTCGGCAAGTTTGCCGAGATCATACGTCTCATCGCTTACCGCACGGGCGAACCACTTACCCGCATTCACACCTTTCTTCTGCTGGTTCTGATAAATTTTGTAACGAATCATAAAATAATAAATTAAAGGGTTAAACATTGTGCCGCAGGGATTATTTTCCCTTTTGACGATACAAAGATAACACCTCGAAACTCCGGATAATCAGTAAAGTACGGTTACGGTCATGCTTTGTCTGTTATGTGCAATTATGGTCGGTTATTCAACGGAAAAGCGTTGGCTATGTAGAAAAAAATTGTTACTTTTGTGACAGTAAATCAGAAACTTATCCATCATGAAAGAATTCAAGATACGTGCGTATGGCCGTATGGAACTGGCGCAACTCTATTCCCCCGAACTAACCGGCATTGCCGCTTACCGGAAGATGAAGAAATGGATCCTGCGGTGTCCCGGACTTCTGCAACGCCTGTACGATTTAGGTTATCAACCGGAACATCGCTCTTATACACCGCTGGAAGTGCGGGTGATTGTGGATGCTTTGGGAGAGCCTTGATAGAGCAGTGCTTTACATAGGCTAAAGCATAGCTTTACGACCTCTAAAGCTATGCTTTAGGACTTATAAAGCACTGCGTCTGCCTGACGGTGGGTGTAATGCGCCTATCGGGCGCGGTGGATACGGCGGGTACAGTGGGTACACTTTTCCGGGCCTCCCTTACACACGCACACGTGCGCGCGTATAAGTTCCTTTACCGTCCACATTGACAAGCACTCCTCTTTTCGTCAATCGTTTCAACCAGGCGAGGGCGGTATTTTCTTTGACTCCCATGTTGACAGCCTGTTCCACCAACTGTGCGCGAGTAAACTCTTCACCCAACTGCTCGAAGAGGAAATCACGGTCGGCATTAGACCGGTGGCTGGTTTCTACGGCAGGAAGGAAAGACAGAATGTGCGTGGCATGACAGTAGAGAGGTTCCGCAAGTGCAAGCACAGCCTTGAAGTCCTCCGGAGTGATGGTGACGTTCCAACGGGGGATGATACCGTCACTGATGTTGTCGGTAGGAATTTCCTTGTCCGGAGTAAAGGTGGGAACAGGGGATGCCTTGAGCTGATAGGGTTTCGGATTTTCGAGGACGCGCAATACGGCTACTTCTGCCATGATGCGACATAGATTGACAGCCAGGCGGGCTACGAAACTGTACATTTCTTTGCCGTTAGCTATGCTCGAACGGGTGAACAGGTGGGAGAAGAGCGCGTCGAATTCCTCTTTTTGCTCCATCGTGAGCCGGAGTGTGTGAATCCCATGTGCTTTTATGATGTCCAGTTTCTCTTTCCATTCCAATCCCATGACGGTAAATATCTCTTCCAAATCTGTCTTGTCCTCTGTAAACTGGCTTACCCATTTCCAGATGCCATGCAGGTAGTAGTACATTTGACGGGAGAAAGAACCGTCTTCCGTCGTCGGAATAAAAGTCTTGACCTGTGACGGAGTTCCGGAAATCAGGACGGAAAGAAAGCTCTTTTTCACTTCCCGGTATTCCTGTTCCGTACGTCGGTTGTAGGACAGGCGGTCGTGGTCGAACGCTTTGCGGAGCGTGTCACTCCAATGGCCGTAATCAGAGCCTATGGCGGTGGAGAGGGTATCCGCTTCGGCTTCACAGATAAGTCCTGTCCCTTCGGAATCCATGATGTTCTGCAGGATACCCGTACCGGTGTTATTGCCGGAAATGAGAAACATCCTGTTGGCGGGCATTTGCGGAGCTTCCACCTTTGCACGCTCTTTACCCATCGCTTCGTAAGCCGCTTTCTCTTTTTTATACACTTTCATCTGTGCGGCAACTTCCGCACGAATCTGGTCGTGGAGGGGTTCTACGAGTAGCCGGATATAGGAGAGGATGCTTTTGCCGGAGGCGGAAGGAGCGATGACGAAACATTGCATACAGGGATACTGATATTTGCCGCCGTAAGAACAACGCACGTGCCGTTCCATACAGGAACCTAAAGCTGTCAATGCTCCCAACAGCATGATATCATGTTGTGCCGTAGTGTTGCCGTAATTTATGATGCGTTGCAGAAACTCCGGCCAGTCGGCTTCGGGGAAGGTGGGGAGCGGGTGCTGCGGTTCACTGCCGGGCAATAGTTCTTCTTCTCCTTCTCCTTCTCCGGAAGTTCCGTTGTTTCTTACCTTATTACGCGCGCACGTGTGTGTGGAAAAAAGGCGGGGTGCATTTACTGTACCTTTTGTACCTGCGGAGCTGTTCATAACTTCGTCTTTGCGGATGGTTACTCCTGCTGTTTCAGCGAGATGGAATACTGTGCCCAGATGCACGTCCCCGTGTTTCGTGGTGAGCGCGTTGGAGAATACCCGTTCGGCGTGTTCGCGTTGATACTTGGCGGACAACCGGCAGATGCGGTGAAAATAGTCCCGTCCGGCTTCACCGCAATCTGTCGCGATGGCAAAGGCCAGTTGTACATATTCGATGTAAGTGGGGGCAATGTCTGCCCCTGCCGTCTCGACAGCTTCGACAAGACGGTGTAAAGATTCGATTTCATCCATTTTTTTTGAGGATTGATTATAAATTATGTTAGATAGTTCTGAACAGTGCTTCCGGGTCGTGGCTCAGGAAACAGGCCCTTACCAGGTCTTTCCCCGAACCGTCTACGCCTTTGGCGGTTGCCGTGGCGGAGTTGTCCGTTTCCGGACCGTATGCCATTTCGACATATTGCATTGCTTTGTCTGTGCTTTCTGTGATATTCCGTACCTCGTCTGTCGGATGTGGCATTCCGGCGGGTATGAAGGCTTTCACACCCCGTCCGCTCGGACTGATATAGACAAGCACGGGGCGGAGGAAGGGATCGTCGAACAGGGTACGGCGCATTCCGACGGCTTCTTCATAGGAGTCGAGGTGGTCTACGTCTATCACTATCAGTCGTGAGGGGGATACGAAACACTTGCCGGAGCGACGGGTGAATGTGCCGCAGGGAGTCACGTAGGGCAGGAGTGTGGCTTTTGCCGTCCGTATGTCCGGGGTGTTGCGTACTTGCTCGGTCAGGAGCCTGAGGTTTTCGTTGCAGGTAATCATCTGGAAAACCTGTTCGACGGAGACTTCACAGAAGGGGAGAAGTGTGGCGGGAGTGACTATTCGTCCCTGTTCGTCTCTGAGAGGGGCGATGGGAGGCATGAAATAGGACATTCTGTAATTGTTTGACATATTATATTGTTGTAATGAGTTTTAATATCTACCTTTGTGGAGAAATATAAATGTGCTTTATAATATGACGTAAAATTAGTAAATACAAAATAAACCTCATCCCGACATGTCGGGATGAAAGTGAAAATAATTAACCGTATCGTTTAATATTTAACATTAAATAAGAATGAAAAAGAAAAAAGTCAGTTGTGCGGCTTTAGGAACTTGCATTGTAGAGTTGCAGGACCGTGTGAATTTGAGAAATGTGGATGTATATAAGGCGCTAAAAATCGGGCACTCCGTCTATAATGATTTAAAAAAGGGGTAGACCGCAAATCGAGTAATTACATGAAAGTGATCCTATTCTTGCTTGATCACCTCAGTAAGGAGGAAGCCGAAGCGGAGTGGGATAGAGAGAAGTTGCGGTATCTGAAGTACAGGGAGAAAAAAGAGAGGGAGAGAGGAGAACGGTGAAACGATAATGGAGGAAGTAAAGGCAGGCGGGAAAAAGTTTCCTGCCTGCCTGCTTTTTGAACGGATATTTTTTGTAGCTTTGTGAAAAATATGATTGATATGGAAGC
>USPQ01000018.1 GCA_900556625.1 uncultured Bacteroides sp.
TACGTTTCCTGCCATGACGGTTTGTGCCTTGTTGATCGCTTGAAAGCAAGTATGCCAGAAGCTACTCCCGAGCAACTGGTCCGGCTTGATAAGCTTGCGCAGACGGTAGTCTTCACTTCGCAAGGTATTCCTTTTATCTATGCAGGAGAAGAAGTGATGCGCGATAAACAAGGGGTGGATAATAGTTATAAGAGTCCGGATGCAGTCAATGCTATCGATTGGCGACGCAAGACGATGAACGGAGATGTTTTCATGTATTATAAGCGGCTCATAGATCTGCGTAAGTCCCATCCCGCTTTCCGTATGGGAGATGCGGAAAAGGTTCGGAAGCATTTGGAGTTTCTTCCAGTGGAAGGACAAAACCTGATTGCATTCCGCCTGAAGGATCACGCGAACGGAGATAGTTGGGAAGATATTATCGTGGCCTTTAATTCCCGTATGACCCCTGCGCGTTTGGCAGTGCCTGCCGGAAAGTATACAGTGGTGTGTAAAGACGGGGTGATAGATGTTCGCGGACTGGGAACACAGACGGGAGCGGAAGTGATTATTCCCGGTCAATCGGCTTTGATTATGTATCGGTAGCCAGCTTTTTCAGCTTGAATGTAACATAACAACAACTATTTGTAACATATGCATACGATGATGTAACAGACGAGAAACAATCTGAATCGTAATTCTTCGGTGGAGGGCAAGAAACTTCTTAAGTTTGCAACGTGATAGTCGGCAAGATTCGTCATTTTTTCTAACTATCGCGAAATAACTAAGAAGTAAAAGAAAAGCCAGAATGAAATGGACTCTACAATGAAAATGAATGATGCTAAAGGTTTCTACAAGCTCTCCTGGCTCCAGCGTATAGGATTCGGCTCCGGTGATTTGGCGCAAAACCTTAATCTATCAGACCGTATGTATGTATTTGCTGATTTTTTATACGAATGTATATGGTCTCAAATCGGAGGTGGCAGCCGTGATGTTCCTTATCGTCAGGATAGTGGATGTCATTTGGGATCCTCTTGTAGGGGCTTTTGTTGATAAGCACAATCCTAAACTCGGCAAATACCGTTCATACCTTATATTGGGAGGGATTCCATTGACAGGTATTTTCTACAAAGCGGGTATGGCTCTTGGAGGTGTGGTGCCGGGACTTGTCATGGCATTTGTCGGATTTGATCAGACTAATGAGGTGTCACAATCACCTTTTGCCGAACAGGGAATACTGTGGCTTGTAGCTGTTATTCCTGCCTTGCTGCTTCTGGTGGCTATGTTCATTATATCTAAGTATGGACTAGAGGACGATGTGATTGATAACATCAATAGAGAGATAGAATTACGCCACAAAGGGGGCGAATAAATAAAAGAATATTTACTTAAAAATTGTTGTATATAAAAACAAACGGATCAATATTTTTTTTGCTTGTGATGGCGGCATTTCTTACTTATGGTGGTGAAGTAGCTTTTGCGCAAAACAATTCCGTTGGCTTTTCAATATGCACATGAGGCCGATCCGGATTCTTGGCGTAATGATTGGCCGATGGCTGGGCGTAACTATTATATCTATTTTGGTGGATTGTGGGGCGGTCAACTTCGACGTTACAGGAATAATAAGGCGTTGGAATCTGCCATTTTGCCGGAAGGTACGGAAGAAGCCTTGCCCACACGTGTAGCCCGTTTGAGAGAGGAGATGATGGAGTTTGCCGAAGAACCACGCGGTGGTGATAATCGATAAAAATGGGAAACCGTTGACAGCCGGAGATACGGTCGCTGTTTTTTTGAAGCTTCGTGGATGCACAAGTATAACGGGAGATATTATTTCTCTTATTCTACGGGAGATACCCATTTGTTTTGTTATGCGATAGGTGATAATCCATACGGACCATTCACTTATCAGGGAGTCATTCAGACTCCGGTAATAGGATGGACTACACATCATGCCATTGTTGAATTCAAAGGAAAGTGGTATTTGTTCCATCACGATTGTGTGCCATCAGGAGGGAAAACTTGGTTGCGCAGCATGAAGGTTTGCGAACTGCAATATGATGCGGACGGGAAAATCATTACTATTGACGGAATGGATGAATAACCCCGTTGGATAAACAAATCGGTTGTATGAATGGAAAAATGTTCGTGATAGGTCTTGTTTTGCTGTAAAATTGTTACCTTTGCGGTCGATAATTAAACAGAATATAAGAATATGAGTCAAAATACATTTAGCATGGCGGGGGGCGTAGCACGCAACCCGCTTGTGCGTTTAGCCAAACCCATCACGTCAACTATCGGAGCGAATGAACATATAGCTATTGTAGGTCCTAATGGTGGTGGTAAAAGTCTTTTTGTAGATACTTTGATAGGAAAATATCCTTTGCGTGAGGGAACGATTGAATATGATTTTTCTCCTTCGGCCACTCAGACTGTTTATGATAATGTGAAATATATTGCTTTCCGTGATACTTATGGGGCAGCCGATACCAATTACTACTATCAGCAGCGTTGGAATGCTCATGATCAGGATGAAGTGCCGGATGTTCGTGATATGTTGGGCGAAATCAAAGACGACAAGCTGAAAAATGAATTGTTTGAACTTTTCCATATCGAACCTCTTCTTGACAAAAAGATAATTTTACTTTCCAGTGGTGAACTACGTAAGTTCCAACTCACTAAAACTCTGTTGACAGCACCTCGTGTGCTGATTATGGATAATCCGTTCATCGGTTTGGATGCACCTACCCGCGAATTATTGTTCTCCTTGCTTGAGCGTTTGACAAAGATGTCGTCGGTGCAGATCGTCTTAGTCCTTTCTATGCTGGATGATATACCTTCGTTTATTACTCATGTCATTCCTGTGGATAAGATGGAGGTCTTTCCTAAAATGGCACGTGAGGCTTATCTGAAAGCTTTTCATGACAGAGATACGGTTGATTCTTTTGAGGAGTTGCAGAAACGGATTATCAATTTGGCTTATGACGGAAATACCTACGACTCGGATGAAGTCGTGAAATTGAATAAGGTGAGTATTCGTTATGATGACCGTACTATCCTGAAAGAATTGGACTGGACAGTTTGTCGTGGTGAGAAGTGGGCATTAAGTGGGGAAAACGGAGCGGGTAAATCGACTCTATTGAGTCTGGTTTGTGCAGATAATCCGCAGTCGTATGCCTGTGATATCAGTCTTTTCGGGCGGAAAAGAGGAACGGGAGAAAGTATTTGGGAAATCAAGAAACATATCGGTTATGTCAGTCCGGAGATGCATCGTGCCTATCTCAAGAATTTGCCGACTATTGAGATTGTGGCCAGTGGTTTGCACGACAGTATCGGTCTGTATAAACGTCCTCAACCGGAACAGATGGCTATCTGTGAGTGGTGGATGGATATATTCGGTATTGCAGATTTAAAAGATAAACCATTCCTGCAACTATCCAGTGGAGAACAACGTTTGGCTTTGCTGGCAAGAGCTTTCGTCAAAGACCCGGAACTGCTGATTTTGGATGAACCGCTTCATGGATTGGATACCTATAATCGTCGCCGGGTAAAGAAAGTGATTGAGGCTTTCTGTCGACGCAAAGATAAGACGATGATTATGGTGACACATTATGAATCGGAACTTCCCGATACAATTACAAACCGTATTTTCTTGACGAGAAACCGATGAAAGAATAAAATCAGCATTTTTAGGTATTGGCAACTCCTTCTTCTTTGGTGAACTTTGTAGCGAAACAAACTGTTCTATATATAACTAAAGAAGAAAGGAGACTAATAAAAAATGAGAAAAATAGTATTGCTTCGTCATGGAGAAAGTGCTTGGAATAAAGAAAACCGCTTTACGGGTTGGACAGATGTCGATCTGACCGAAAAAGGAATTGCCGAAGCTGAGAAAGCAGGCGAGACATTGAAGGAGTATGGATTCAATTTCGATAAAGCCTATACCTCTTACTTGAAAAGAGCTGTCAAGACGCTGAATTGTGTACTTGATAAAATGGATCTCGACTGGATACCTGTTGAAAAAAACTGGCGTCTGAACGAAAAGCATTATGGCGATTTGCAAGGATTGAATAAAGCGGAAACTGCCGGGAAATATGGTGAAGAACAAGTGCTGATCTGGCGTCGTAGCTATGATATTGCCCCTAATCCGCTTTCGGAAAGTGACTTGCGGAATGCGCGTTTTGACTACCGTTATCATGAAGCTCCAGATGCCGAACTTCCCCGTACCGAATCACTGAAAGATACCATTGAACGTATTATGCCTTATTGGGAATCGGATATATTTCCCAACCTGAAAACAGCCCATACTTTATTGGTTGTGGCTCATGGTAACAGTCTGCGAGGTATCATCAAACATCTGAAACATATTTCTGATGAGGAAATTGTAAAACTGAATCTGCCTACTGCCGTTCCTTATGTATTCGAGTTTGACGAGAACCTGAATGTCTCTAATGATTATTTTCTTGGAAATGCGGAAGAAATCAAAAAAATGATGGAAGCGGTAGCCAATCAAGGAAAGAAAAAATAAAGTGTTGTATATTAAAAAAAGTAAAGTTATGAGTAAAGTAATTGATTTGTTAGGAGATAAAGCCGGATATTATCTGGATCACACTTGTAAGACGATTGATAAGTCTTTGATTTATGTGCCTTCTCCCGATACGATAGATAAAATATGGGTTGATTCCGACCGTAATATAAAAGTGCTGAACAGCTTGCAAGCTATTCTCGGACATGGACGTTTGGCTAATTCCGGTTATGTATCCATTCTTCCTGTCGATCAGGATATTGAACATACTGCCGGAGCGTCTTTTGCTCCGAATCCTATCTACTTCGATCCGGAGAATATTGTGAAATTGGCTATTGAAGGCGGTTGTAATGCGGTCGCTTCTACATTCGGCATTTTGGGAGCGGTGGCACGCAAATATGCCCATAAAATTCCGTTTGTGGTTAAACTGAATCATAATGAATTGCTGACCTATCCTAATTCGTATGATCAGGTGATGTTCGGCACAGTGAAAGAAGCATGGAATATGGGAGCTACGGCTGTCGGCGCTACTATCTATTTCGGTTCGGAACAAAGTCGTCGCCAATTGGTGGAAATCGCTGAGGCTTTCGAGTATGCTCATGAATTGGGGATGGCCACTATCCTGTGGTGTTATCTGCGTAATAGTGATTTTAAGAAAGATGGTGTGGATTATCATGCTGCTGCCGACTTGACCGGACAGGCTGACCGTCTCGGAGTTACGATCAAAGCAGATATTGTCAAACAAAAACTTCCTACGAATAATGGTGGTTTCAAAGCAATTGGTTTCGGTAAGACGGATGAACGTATGTACACCCAACTGGCTTCGGAACATCCGATTGACCTTTGTCGTTATCAGGTTGCCAATGGTTATATGGGGCGTGTCGGTTTAATCAATTCCGGTGGTGAGTCGCACGGAGCTTCCGACTTACGTGATGCGGTTATTACAGCCGTAATCAATAAGCGTGCCGGAGGTATGGGGTTGATTAGCGGACGTAAAGCGTTCCAAAAATCGATGAATAAAGGTGTCGAATTATTGAATGCTATCCAGGATGTTTATCTTGATCCGGCAATTACTATTGCCTGATTACTGATTATAGGAAAGTGAATATTCCGGTGACTGTGTCAACAGTCGGTGAATATTCACTTTTTTCGTTTCTCTTTGTATTGTGTGGGAGTTTCCCCTGTATATTGTTTGAAGGCTGTACTGAAATAACGTGAAGTGGTGAAGCCGACCTTCTCAGCTATTTCTGTAAATGTCATATCCGTTTCGGTAATGTATGCTATTGCTTTCTCCATTCTGAACTTATTGATATAATCATTAGCCCCCATATCGGTCAGGGCTTTCAACTTATTGTAAAGTGAAGCCCGGCTCATACCGATTTCTTTGCAGATAAAGGCTATATCCAAACTGCTGTTGTCCAGATTTTCTTGAATGATCTTATTCAACTTGAGCAGGAAGGTCTCGTCTGCCTGGCTGAACGTACTTTCTTCCGGTGCAGGGATTACTCCGGCATTTAGGTATCTTTTCTTGGTAGACTCACGGTTTTTCAATCGGTTACAAATGATTTCCATAAGCATTTCTATTTCAAAAGGCTTTGTCAGATAGGCGTCCGCTCCATTCTTGTAACCGCTTAATTGACTTTGCTGGTCGTCTCTTGCCGTCAGCAGAATAATAGGGATATGGCTGATTGTGATATCTTCCTTGATACTTTTGCAGAGTTCATATCCATTCATTCTAGGCATCATTACATCGCTGACAATTATGTCCGGAGTGTGACTTCTGATAAGTTGAAGGGCTTCTGCACCATTCGAAGCTATCACTACCCGTTTAAAGTATTCTCCCAACGATTTTTTCAGGAAATCTGTTAAATCCGGATTGTCGTCTACAACTAAAACTGTATATGGAGTTGTATCGAAATCATCATTGCCGGGTGCTTGTTCATGGCTGTCGTCACTCATCAGTTCGTTCAGATAGGCTTTTGGTTGACAGATGATTTCTTCTGATTCTCGTCTCAACGGCAATTCAATGAAGAAAGTCGCACCTGCTTCCTGATTGTCGTATGCGCCAATGGAACCACCTTGCAATTCAACCAGAATCTTTGAATAAGACAGTCCGATTCCTGTTCCGTTTTGTTCTCCCGTGCCTTGATAGAAGCGTGTGAAAAGTTTTTGTGTGTTGACTTGTTTCAAACCGCTTCCTTGGTCAGTGATAGAAATACGTACTCTGTCTTTTTCAGGAAGCAATTCTGATATAATAGTGATTTCCGTATTCTCCGGGCTGTGTTTCAATGCATTGATAAGCAAGTTACTCAAAATAATTTCGCATTTGTCTTTATCGAAACTTACCGTTTCTATTTGCGGATCCAATTGATATCGGATACGTACGTTCTTGGCTTCTCCTTCACTGATGAAATCCTGTGAGATGTGTTCTATCCATTGGTTGAGGAAGTGAGGCTGTATCTGTATTTTACTTTCGCCCACTTCCATCTTTCGTACGTCAAGTACCATATTAATCAGGTTCTTCATCCGTTGTGACTGCCTGTAAATCGCCTTTATAGGAAGATATTGCGGCTCTTCGGGAGAGAGTGATTTCAATATCCGGCTAAGTGGGGCGTGTATCAATGTCAACGGTGTGCGTAGTTCGTGGCTGATATTAATGAGGAAACGTACTTTTTCTTCGTATACCTGTTGCTCATGCTCTTTCATCGCCCATTTTAACTTTTCTTCTTTGCGCTTCAAAGTCCTTCTGAAAGTCTCGATAATAACGACAGTAATGAGAACCGCACAGCTAAGGATGAACCACCATGTGCGGTACCAGGGAGGAAGAATAGTCAATGCCAATACTTGTTGATTGGGAATCCAACTACCATCTTTTGCTGTGCAGGACGCTGTGATTTTATAACTTCCTGGAGGAAGTGAACGTATAACCAATTCAGGGTTGTATGATTCTATTTGTTGGTCGTTCAGTCCTTCTATTTGATATCGGTATACTTTCTGTCGGAAGATGTCTTTTTCTTTTGACATGATCCGAATGATTATATTGCTGTTCCAAGGAGCGGAAATACTCGTTGGATTATTGTTTAGCTTATCATTGACGGACTCACCATTGATGATGACATCCGATAGTTGAAGTTGGGGTATTTCGGTAGTGATTAAGGGTAGGGTACTATTGATGTGTAATAATCCTTTCACTCCGCCCATATAGATATTGCCTTGTGAACTTAACAAACAGGGTTTGGATAGGTACTCGTTTTGAATGACACCGTCCGATTCGCCGAAAAGCACAAATTTCTGTTCTTTGATTAGCCAGGCGAACAGCATATTATTGGTTCCTATCCATACTTTTCCTTGTTTGTCACACACAATCGATGTGACTTCCGAGAAAAGGGAGGTAGATATGGGAGTTTGTATTTTTTCATCGGGATTATAATGAAACAGCCCGTAATTATTTCCTATCCAGAAATGCCCATGTTCATCTAATGAAACAGAATTGATAATAGTGTCCTTGTGGCATTGATACAGAACTTCCAATCTGTTGGTGCGGTTATCCAACCGATAAATGTGCTTTATGTCGTTCAGATAAGTATAATTCCCATAATTTGTTATTGGTAAGAAAGTGCCGATAATGTCCAGTCCTTCTTGTTCGGTTGCAATATTGAAAGTGTGTTTCTTCAAGTCATATTGATAGACATGGTCTCCAAGTAACAGAATGCTATGAGGGTTATTGGAAAATAAATTGACTGTCTTTCCCCGCTTTCCGAGACGCATGGAAGTTTCCGAATCTATAATCATGAATGGCGTTTTCTTGCCTGTTGTCGGGTTGAATACGAATATTCCTTTTGAGAAAATGGAAACTAACAGATTGCCGGAAGTGAATGGACAAATGGAAGCGATTTTGTCTTCCCAAGTGGATGAGTAATGGGTGAATTTCTCTGTGATAGGATTAAAGAGATTAATACCTCCACCGTCTGTGCCCACCCAGATGCGGTCGTTCGATTCCTGATAAAGACTGAGTACGGTATTATTACTTAATCCACGATTGCTGCCCGTCAGGACTTCCGTATAGGTTTTCATGGAAACTTCCCGGATATTGATCAATCCGTTGCGGATACTTCCTGCCCACATATTATTATTCCTATCATTGTAGAGACAAAAGATAGAGGTGGCGGGAAGTGAATAGTTATCACCTCCGGGAATGTGTTCCAACAAGGATAAACGTCCTGTTTCAGGTTCAAGGATATTGATACCGCCTCCGTCTGTTCCTATCCATATTTTTCCTTCCCGTTCGGCAAGACTTAAAACGACGTTGTTACTTAGGTCGGAATTGTGAGTAGTATAGGCTTTTACCAGTTCTCCGTTATGGGTGAAGCATTTTATTCCTTCATTGTAAGGGGCGATCCATATTCTGTTTTGTGAATCGATCAGCATATTCATGATTTCCTTTCCGCAATCGAAAGGCGGAAGGCGATGCTTTCCCGTTTTCAGATCCAGTAAAGCAAGACCTTGCCACCGGCTGCAACAAAGAACAGTATGTTCGTTCCATAGGCTTAGTAAAGAGATATTAAAATTACTCCCTTTATTCAACTTTTGCAGAAGGCGAAGAGAAGAATCCCGATAACTATAAAAGTATACTTTGTCTTTAGAACCAAACAATACCCCGTCTTTGGTCAGGCAGGTTGAATAGGCGATAATAGGATTACCTTTTTCATCCGTAGGTAAGAAGAAGTCATCACTTTGACGTTGATAGCGGGCTATTCCTTTGTCGGTCAGAATCCAAATATTGCTCATTTCATCTTCTGCAATCTGATGGATTAAGTTATTGGGAATCGAATGAGGATTGTTTGGGGAATGGACGTATTTCTTTAGCTCATGTCCGTCATATCGGCTTATTCCAGCCTTCGTTCCTATCCATACAAATCCCTGTTTGTCTGTCAGGATACATCTCACGGCTGAAGTCACCCCATCTTTTAAGGAGAGCTGTTTATAGTAATAATGGCTGGCTTTTAGGGGCGTGACACCGGTAAACTGCATAATAGCTGTCAAACATAGTAGGACAAAGATTTTTATTCTCATGAGATTAGGTCAGTTAAATGAAAGCAAAGGTAGTATTATTTGTTTATAATTCCTATCTTTGCTCGAAAATATGTAACTATGATTACCGAAGAACTGCAGAAACTTTATCAGTCATATACGGGAGTTCCCGCTGAGAATATAACAGAATTACCTTCCTCCGGCTCCAATCGCCGTTATTTCCGGCTGACAGGAACACAAACACTGATTGGAGTATATGGAACTTCTGTTGATGAGAATGAAGCTTTTTTTTATATGGCGGAACATTTTCGCAAAAATGGGCTTCCTGTTCCCGAAGTACACATTGTGTCGGAAGATAAAATGTATTATCTGCAAGAGGATTTAGGAGATACTTTACTTTTTCATGTCATTGAGAAAGGACGTGCTACCAGTGTATTTTCCGAAGAAGAGAAAGAGTTGCTTCGTAAAACGATCCGTCTGTTGCCTGCCATTCAGTTTGCCGGAGCTGACGGATTTGATTTTTCCCGTTGTTATCCCCAATCGGAATTCAATCAGCGTTCCATACTTTGGGATTTGAATTATTTCAAATATTGTTTCCTTAAAGCTACCGGAATGGAGTTTCAGGAAGATAAGCTGGAGGATGATTTCCAGAAAATGAGTGATGTTTTGCTTCGTAGTTCTTCCGCTACTTTTATGTATCGTGATTTTCAGAGTCGCAATGTGATGATAAAGGATGGAAACCCTTGGCTTATTGACTTTCAAGGAGGACGAAAAGGGCCGTTTTATTATGATATTGCTTCTTTCTTGTGGCAAGCCAAAGCAAAATATCCTGATAGCCTTCGGAAAGAATTGTTACAGGAATATATAGAGGCTCTTCGCAAATATCAACCGATCGATGAGTCTTATTTTTATAGTCAGCTCCGTCATTTTGTGCTTTTCCGTACTTTGCAGGTGTTAGGGGCATACGGTTTTCGCGGCTATTTCGAGAAAAAGCCTCATTTTATCCAGAGTGTTCCATACGCTATCGCAAATTTGCGCGAGTTGCTTAAAGAGGAATATCCGGAATACCCGTATCTCTGCAAAATGTTACGTGAATTGACCGGACTGAAACAGTTTACAGATGATTTGGAGAAGCGTCAACTGACGGTCAAGGTAATGAGCTTTGCCTATAAAAAAGGTATTCCTGATGATCCGACAGGTAATGGTGGAGGTTTTGTTTTCGATTGTCGTGCAGTGAATAATCCAGGAAAATACGAACGTTATAAGGCTTTTACCGGATTGGATGAGCCCGTGATAACTTTCCTGGAAGAAGACGGTGAGATTCTTCGTTTTCTCGACCATGTTTACGCTTTGGTGGATGCTTCCGTCAAACGTTATATGGAACGCGGATTCAGTAATTTGTCGGTTTGCTTCGGTTGTACCGGAGGACAGCACCGTTCCGTTTATTCAGCGCAGCATTTGGCGGAACGTCTGAATAGAGAGTTTGGGGTTAAAGTAGAATTAGTACATCGCGAACAGAATATAAAACATACATTTGAAGCAACTATATAGAAGATCGTTATGAAAGCAATGATATTTGCGGCCGGTTTGGGAAGTCGGTTGAAACCGCTGACGGATACTATGCCTAAAGCTCTTGTTCCCGTAGCCGGGCGTCCCATGCTGGAGCACGTTATTTTGAAGCTGAAAGCATTCGGCTTTACCGAAATAGTAATTAATATTCATCATTTTGGCGAGCAAATACTTGAATTCCTGAAAGTGAATGACAATTTTGGACTTACTATCCACATTTCCGATGAACGTGATGTGCTACTTGATACAGGGGGAGGAATTCGGAAAGCCAGTTCTTTTTTTGAGAACTCCGATGAGCCTTTTCTTGTACACAATGTAGACATTCTTTCAAATGTGGACCTGAAAGAACTTTATGATTATCATTTGCAGACTGATGGTTTGGCTACTTTATTGGTAAGCCAACGTAAAACTTCACGTTATCTGCTTCTCGATGCGGAGAAGAGACTTTGCGGATGGATAAACAAGGATACAGGTCAAGTGAAACCCGAAGGTCTTCACTATGAACAATCATTGTTCCAAGAATATGCGTTCAGTGGCATTCATGTACTTTCACCTGCTATATTCCAATTAATGGAAGTTCCCCTGTGGGAAGGAAAGTTCTCTATTATGGATTTTTATCTCTTCACTTGTCGACAAACGAACTTCTTTGGTTATCCGGTGGAAAATCTGCAACTTATTGATATTGGTAAACCGGAAACACTTGCTAAGGCAGAGGAGTTTATAAGGTCTCTCGGCAAGTAATATTGTTCGCTGGGACGAATAACATGAGCCTGGTTAATTTAGTTTTTGTATTTGTTTGGGATTCCAACATATTTCTTTTACCTTTGTTATAATGAAAACAGAAATAGAAAAAGGAGGCGAACAAAATGGCAAGTAATTATATTCGTTTCGATTGGGCGATGAAACGCTTATTGCGTAATAAAGCTAATTTTGCCGTACTGGAAGGTTTTTTGACTACCTTTTTAGGGGATCAATCCTTATTCAGAAATTATTGGAGAGTGAAAGTAATCAAGAAGATGAGTACGATAAATATAATCGTGTGGATTTGCTTGCCGAAAACTCTAAAGGTGAGCTTATTTTAATAGAAGTTCAAAACAATAATGAATATGCTTATTTCCAGCGTATGTTATTTGGAACATCTAAGTTGGTTACCGAATACATAAATCGTGGAGAAGGTTACGACAAAGTTCGTAAGGTGTATAGCGTTAATATCGTCTATTTTTCTTTAGGTAGCGGTAAAGATGTTGTATATCATGGTAAAACGGAATTTCGCGGAATTCATCAAGGGGATGTTTTAGAACTGACTCCATTTCAAAAACAAACTTTCAAAGTGGATACTGTCAGCCAACTTTATCCGGAGTATTATATATTGAAAGTGAATTATTTCAATCAAGTAGCAAGAAGTCCGCTTGAAGAATGGATTTACTATCTGAATACAGGAGACATTCCTGATAACGCTACTGCACCGGGATTGAACGAGGCACGCCAGCGGTTGAAATTGGATCGGATGACAAAGGAAGAACTCAATGCTTATTATAGACATTTGGATAATATTGTTATTTTGAGAGATAATATATTCACAGAACGTGCGGAAGGACGTGCAGAGGGACGTGCCGAAGGGGAAAGAAATAAGCAAATTGAGATTGCGCGTAATTTAAAGAAGGCAGGAGTTTCAATAGATGTTATTTCACAATCTTCGGGATTGACAGTAGATGAAATAGAGAAGTTATAAAAGTATTACTTTAAGTAGAAATAAAAAAAGAAAAGGCGGGAATGCTCAAAAAGGGTATTTTCGCCTTTCCTATTTTGTTTTATATGCGTATCCAAAAATGTCTAAACAACTCGTATTATCCGATGAAATGGACGATTTTAGACAAAATTGGAAGAATCGTAGCTAAAATAGAACACATACAATCTTGAATCTTCTATACATTTGTAGCAGAGAATGACGATAGAAAGTCATTCCTATTATTAAAAGGTAATCTTAATTATTAAACTTATGAGAAGCAAATTCCTATTTTTTTGTCTCTTCCTCTTTGGAATGTTGACAGCTTGTAAAGACACAAAATGGGTGGATGTTCCAGCTGGCACTCCTCCTGAAGGTTCAGTTGTTGGAAAACCGGGTGATGACGAAGAACCAGATGAACCGGACCCAACAGGAAAATCATTTATTAATTGTTCTTATATACGTGGTGATTTTTTTGAGATAAATCGAATTTCCGGAGCAAGTATGGGTGCTTGTAATGATTTGATTTATCTGACAGCTCGTCCTTATGCTGACGGTGATTTGACATTTGATCTGCCGGTGAATGACGCAGAACTTACAGGAGCATCATATATGTCTTCTTATGAAGGTCGTAATGGAGTGGTGAAATTTGATGGTGCCGGGAAAATGAATGGTGGAGATGGTTTACTTCATTCCCCGGATGGGGCTTACAAGAAGTTTACATTTGGTACTTATCTATATATAACTGAATGGGTAGATGGTGCTTATTTATTTAATAAGGTAAACAATAACTCTACCATTATATCTTTCCAACTTGGTGCAACTGAAGGAAATTTAAGATTTACTATTGGGAATTCTACGACAACTGTTGTCAATGACAATTTAAAGCCTGGTGCTTGGCATTATGTAGCGATAACTTATAGTGGAGGAAAGGCTAAATTATATGTAGACACTAGTGATATTCCTACAAAATTTACAGGTTCTCTTCCTGCTGAAATTCCTAATACTCGTGCAGATTTCTTTCTTGGAGAAAAACTCAAAGGATATTTGGATGAGACATTCGTTAGCAGTTTGGAAGTAGGTACGTTGGGTAGAAATCCTATCTCTTTTGATACTAATATTTGGAATAATACAAAAACACTTGCTTATTGGAAATATGATGATTCTGCACAGCTCGGAAAAGATTCTCATACTTGGGCTATTCGTTTAGAACAAATACGTGCTGCATTAAATGGACAAGTAGGAGACCGAAAACTACGTTTGGGTATCGCTGGTGGTGAATGGTTGAAGATGGTTGGTAATGAAACTGCGCGCACTAACTTTGCTAATAATGTTAAGAATGTTTTGGATAAGTATAATATGGATGGGGTCGATCTTGACTTTGAATGGGCTTATTATGCTAGGGACTTAACTAATTACAGCAAAGCCATAGTAAAACTGCGCAACGTATTAGGAAAAAATGTATTTTTTACGGTTTCCTTGCATCCGGTTTCTTATAAGATAACTCCTGAAGCAATTGCTGCAGTTGATTTTATCTCTTTCCAATGTTATGGACCTCAGGCGGCTCTTTTTTCTTTCGAACGTTTCAAATCAGACGGTCAAACTGCTGTTGAATATGGAATTCCTCAAAATAAATTGGTGATGGGAGTACCTTTTTATGGAACTACCGGAACAGCGGGTGAACAAGTTGCTTATTATGATCTGATAAATAAAGGTAATCTTACTAACACTTCTGTGGATGAATGGATGTATAATGGAAAGAACTATACACTCAATAGTCAGACTACAATTCGCCAAAAAACACAGTATGTGTGTGAGAATGGTTTCGGTGGAATAATGAGCTGGGATTTGGCTACGGACGTAGATGTGACAGATGATAAGTCTTTGTTGAAAGTGGTGAAAGAAGAGTTTGATTACTATGCTAATCCTGCCGTAGAATAACAGTATAATCTTAATTAGTAAATATAATATTATGGAAAAAAAGAAGTTCGTGAAAAAACAGGGACGGGTTGTTCTTTTTCTGATGCTCCTGTTATTGTTTCCTCTTGGTGCATTAGCACAACAAAAAATGATAAAAGGACAGGTCGTGGATGATAGTGGTGAGGCGATTATTGGTGCAACGGTCATGGTAAAAGGCAACACTGGAGGAACGATTACTGATATTGACGGTAATTTTTCAATTCAGGGAAAAGTTGGAAGTATACTTTCTATTACATACGTTGGATACGCTCCGATGCAAGTAAAGGTTACTAAGTTGGAAGGAAATAAATATGTGATGAAAGAAGATGCCAAAGTATTGGATGAAGTGGTAGTTGTGGGTATGGATACACAAAAAAGAAATACGATTACAGCAGCTGTTGCTACGTTGAAAGATGATGCCATTGTCAATCGTCCTGTTACAGATGTCACAAGTGCCTTGCAGGGTAATATTGCAGGCTTAAATTTTGCTACGGACGCAGTGGGAGGTGGTGTCGGTGGTGAAACCGGTGCAGATATTAAATTTAGTATTCGTGGTATTGGTTCTATCAATGGTGGAGAACCATATGTATTGGTAGATGGAGTAGAGCAGAGTATGCAGAATGTGAATCCTGCCGATATTGCTAGTATCAGTGTTTTGAAAGATGCTTCCGCCTCTGCTGTATATGGTGCACGTGCAGCTTATGGAGTAGTATTGGTTACCACAAAAAGTGGTAAAAAGGAGAGGGCTAGTGTCACCTATCGTGGAACAGTTGGTTTCAGTTCACCTATTAATATGCCAAAGATGATGAACTCGTTGGAATACGCTATGTATAATAATCAGCAATATGATAATGGTGGAGCGTCTTCCGGTTTACAGAGAATTCCGGATAAAACTATTGAGAAGATTAAAGGTTTTATGCAGAATCCTTATTCTGCAGAATTTCCGGGTATTGAAGCTAATACTTCCGGTGACGATTGGGCAGGAGCCTATTATAATCAGTATGGCAATACTGATTGGTTTGATTATTATTTTAAAGATAAGTCTATCCGTCATTCTCATAACTTAAGTGTACAGGGTGGTTCTGACAAGGTAAACTACTATATTGGTATGGGATATACTTATCAAGAGGGTTTGCTGGATCAAGTGCAGGATGATTTGAGTAAGTACAATTTGAATACCAAATTACAGATGAAGACCAATAATTGGTTACGATTTAATTTGAATAATAATATTACTTTGCAGATGATTAAACGTCCGATGGCGAATCAGATGATTCTATATAATAAGATTGGTAGCCATCGTCCTACTCAGGTTACTCAGTTGCCTGTTGATTCAGAATACAATTTGCCGAGCTGGAATGAAATGTTATATTTGAAAAATTCTCATTATCAGAGGAACCGTATTTCAGATGCTTTGTCACTTTCTGCAACAGTAACTCCATTGGAGGGATGGGATATCACCGGAGAAATGAAAATCCGTTTTGATATAGAAAATAACGATCTGATAATGGAAAATAACCAGAAGTATGAAACTCCTGTGGGTACTTTTAAACCGGGTGATGCTACTAATCAAAGACAAGGATTTACTTATCCTGGTATTAGCTGGAAGAATATGTATTTCGGATCTTATACTCGTGGGAGTATGTTCAATTATTACTTATCACCTAATGTCTCGAGTTCATATACTCATCAATGGGGAGATCACTTCTTCAAGGCAATGGCAGGATACCAAATGGAATTAAAAGAAGATTCACAGGAATATATGTACAAAGATGGTATGCTGAGTAATGATATTTACTCATTTGACAACGCCAGTGGAAATGTAATAGCAGGTGAAGCCCGTTCACATTGGTCTACTATGGGATTTTATGCCCGTTTGAATTGGAACTACAATAATATTTATTTTTTGGAGTTCAGTGGACGTTATGACGGTTCTTCCCGTTTTGCTGCGGGGCATCGTTGGGGATTCTTCCCATCATTCTCTGCCGGTTATGATATTGCTCGCACGCCTTATTTCCAAACAATGGCACTGCCTGTATCTCAGTTGAAGGTACGTGTTTCTTATGGTCGTTTAGGAAACCAAAATGGAGCGGGCTTATATGATTATATCGCTCAGATGCCCTTAGATGCACAGGGGACTAATGCTTGGTTATTACCGGGCATCTCTTCTTCCACAGCTTCCAAAGGTACGATTGCACAAACTCCGAAAATGATTAGTCCTTATATTACTTGGGAGAAAGTGGATAATGCTAACTTAGGTTTTGATTTGATGTTGTTTAAGAACCGTTTGTCAATTACTGCTGATTTATATCAACGTACGACACGTGACATGATTGGTCCGGCAGAATCAATACCAAGTATCAGTGGTATCGCTTCGGAAGATCGTGCAAAAGTGAATAATGCAACTTTGCGTAATCGCGGATGGGAACTTTCTGTCAGTTGGAATGATAAATTGAAATGTGGTTTCAGTTATGGAGTTGGTTTCAATGTTTTTAACTATAAGGCTGTAGTGACCAAATACAATAATCCGGAAGGTATTATTTATAATAACCATACAGGATTGGCTGCTAATAAAGGTTATTATGAAGGTATGGATCTCGGTGAAATTTGGGGATATCGTGCTGATGATCTCTTTTTGTCGAATCGTGAAATTGATGATTATCTGAGAAAAGTTGATCTGACGGCGTTCAAATCAAACGATCTTTGGCGTCGTGGTGACTTGAAATATATAGATACTAATGGTGACGGTAGAGTGGATGGTGGTAAAGGTACTTTGTCAGACCACGGAGATCTGCAGGTTATTGGAAATACTACTCCTAAATATTCTTTCGGTATTAATTTGAATCTTGGATATAAGGGTTTCGAAGTATCTACCTTGTTACAAGGTGTGGCAAAAAGAGATTTCCCGATTGCTGGAAGTAACTATATGTTTGGTGGAAATAACTATAACTTTAAAGAACATCTTGATTATTTCAGTACAGAGAACCCAAATGGATATTTGCCTCGTTTGACTGGTTGGAAAGATGATAAGGATTTTTTGGTGAATACTGGATACAATACGACACGTTATTTGTTAAATGCTGCTTATATGCGTATGAAAAATCTAACAGTGGCTTATACATTTAATAAAAAACAGTTGAAACATATTGGTATCAGCAATCTAAAAGTGTATGTAACTTGCGACAACTTGTTTACTATAACAAAGTTGCCGAAACAGTTTGATCCTGAAACACTGAACCAGGTAAATATGTCGGCGGGTGGTGATGCTAAGAATACGGCTCCGGGTTTAACTTCTCCGATGAAGCAAAATGGTAATGGTATGGTATATCCGATGAACCGTAACTTCGTGTTCGGACTTGATTTTACATTTTAATTAGATAATGATGATGAAAAAATTATATATATTATTAGCGGTAGGGGCAAGTGTTATGATGTCGGCGTGTTCCGATTTTCTAGATAGAGACCCCATGACAACCCCCAATAGTGAAACATTCTTGTCCAATGCAAGTGCAGTGAACAATTATATTAATGGTTTGTATATAGCACTTCCTTCTTTTGGTACTTATGATATGGGAGTCCGTGGAGAAGAAAAGAATAGTGACAATATCGTGGCGGAGGTTTATGATAAACGTCTTAATGGAGAGCTGTTGGAGACAGGAGGAGGTACTGCCGAATGGCAGAACGGATACCAGAATCTACGTAATGTAAATTATTTTTTTGAATATTATAAAGTTCCAGAAGCAGAGGAAACAAAGGATGTGCTGTCACTGAAAGGGGAAGCTTATTTTTTCCGTGCTTATTGGCATTTTTACTTACTAACTAGATTTGGTAGTATTCCTGTAATGGATAAATTTTGGGATGGAAACGCTACAGTTGCAGGTTTGCAAATTCCCCCACGCGATCGTTCGGCAGTGGCACAGTTTATTATTGATGATTTGAAGACGGCTAAGAATTTGCTTTATTCACGTAGTCAGTATAAAGGCTTGAGGATTTGCAAAGAAGCTGCTATCATCATGGCCATGAGAGTGGCGCTTTATGAGGGTACATGGGAAAAGTATCATAAGGGAACAGATTTTGCAGCCGCAGAGGATAAATCTACAGATCTTTTGGGACAAGTGTTGACACTAGGTGACGAATTATTTACTATGGGACTTTCTTTAAATACAAAGGATAATGATAAGAAATTTGTATCAAAAGAAGATGCTTATGCACACTTGTTTAATTCGAAAGATTTGTCGGATATGACAGAGGTCGTTTTTTGGAAAAAGTATTCGATAGCAGATGGAGTGACTCATAATTTGAGTAGTAACTTAGGTGCTGGTTATGTGGACAACAGTGGAGCGGCTGGTTTAGCTCAATCATTGATTGATAATTATCTGAATGCTGACGGAAGCTTTATTGATCCTAACGATGGAATTTATAAGGATTTCAACCTTACATTTAAAGAACGTGATGCTCGTTTGTTAGCGACAGTTATGCATTCAGACTGTAAATTTAAGTCTACATCTCCTGAGTCTAAGTCAAAAGCTATGTTTGTGGATGAATATTCGGATGAAAATAAACAGAAAGTTCGTCCTCCTTATCTAACAGAAAGTGGTCCGGCACGTAATGCAACTGGTTATCATATTCGTATGAGTATTGATACAACTTATGTCAGTGGTCAGGGTGAGACCTCACTTCCGATAATTCGTTATGCAGAAGCTTTGTTAGCTTATGCGGAAGCTGCAGAAGAATTAGATAAATGTGATCCTGATGTATTGGAAAAGACATTGAAGCCTTTGCGTGAACGTGCGGGAGTGACCTATACTGCTCCTGCTGAAATTGATCCTAATTTTACCGATTTTGGTTATCCAATCTCTGCCAAATTGCAGGAAATTCGTAGGGAAAGACGGTCGGAACTAGCTTTACAAGGATTCCGTTTGGATGACTTGATGCGTTGGAGAGCTCACAAATTGATTCAGGGAAAACGTGGAACAGGGGCATATTTTGGAGCAGATGGTGTGTTATACAAAGCATTTGATCCTAAAACAGCTGTAGATTTGAAGACTATTTTAACTACGGATGGTTGGCTTGATCCACAGAAAGAGGTTCTTCCACGAGGCTACCAGTTTGATTCTAGCCGTGACTATCTGCTGCCAATTCCTCCGAGTGAATTGTCACTGAATCACGAACTGGAACAAAATCCGGGATGGCAGAGGAAATAAGAGAATAGAACAATATTTATTGATGATAATTAGATAAATAAAGATATGAAGAACATATTATATAGAATGCTTCCAATATGCTTGTTTACTATAAGTTTGACAGGTTGTGAAGATGAAACAAAATATCGTCCTTTGCCGGAAGCGGTGCCGTTGACTATGAGCATTAACGAAAAGGCATTTGTGATGGGAGAAAATCTGAAAGTAAACATCAATGTGGATGCTGATGCAGATGGGAATGAGATGGTAGCTAACGAGGACTTTGATATTTACTTTACGGCTAAAGCTGGTACTGAAGATGTATCGGATGTATTTGAACCATTTAGCGGTATTGTTACGTTTCCAAAAGGAGAAAAACAAATTCAGGTGGATTTTCCAGTGAAGAAATCCGGATTGACGGGGAGTACTGCGATGGAGTTTGTTGCTTTCGCGCGTGGTTATAAAATGGCAAATTCGAGTCAAGCAATTAAAGTATCCGATTATTATCGGATATCAATGTCATTAGAGAATAACACGGAGAATGTGGTGACTGAAGGTGGAAAGTTTGTATTGGTTGCTAAAATTGATAAACCAAGTTCTGTTCCTCTTGAAATAACAGTTACTCCAAAAGAAGGGGAAGAAGACTTGTATGAGAACTTACCTCCTACTTTAACGATTCCTGCCGGAAGAACTTCGGTAAAAAGTGCCGCTGTTACTATTAAACAGGATTATGAAATGACAGGAGATTTACAGTTAGTATTGAATTTACAAAGTAATTCTCCTATAAATCCGATGACAGAATCTATACTGACTATTACAATGACTGATTTGGAATCTATAGCTGATCCTAATTTGTATGATATAACAAAAGTATATGAGAATCCAAACATTATGTTTATTTCTTATGATGATGATTGGTTTACTGGACAAGAAACTGTTAAGATCACAGAAGGTATGGCACATCCAAATGCGGAATTAGGTAACCAGTGGAAGTTTGATTATGCTATTGAGTTCCATAATAATGCAATATCTGGGGATTATTTAAAATTAGGTAATGCAACAGATGCTAATAGACAGCCTGTATTGAATATTAATTGGACAAAATATGCTCAGGTTACAAATGAAGGAGAACTGAATATATGTGTTGGTGTAGAAGGTACTAACTATGGGACGGCGGCAATACATTGCTGTAAGTCTTTAGCTCAAATGTGGGCTCAGAATGTTACTCGCATCTATCCAGGTATGCGTATTGAAGTGAAAGTCCGCTTAGGAGGCAATAGGACTGGATTTGTACCAATGATAGAAGTGAAAAACCCATCGACAGCTACTACGAGTAAAGAGGCTAAACAATCAATATGTATCCTTAAGAATGTTTCTGGAACTGCAATCACACAGTCTGTTAGGGGAGAAACAATTAGTGATGTGAAAAGTGTTGTAACAGCTATTCCTAAAGTAGAAGATTATAATATCTATTGGATGGAATTAGTAGATGAAAATACAATAAAATTAGGTATTAATGGTTCTACTACTTTAGAAGTATCAAAAGATATGCTAAATTCATGGCCTTTTACAAAAGCCTCAACAGGTACTTCAGTGGGAGCGAAGGGACTTTATTTAATAATGCGATGGGATTTATTTGGAGAAAGCAATACTATTTCTCCTGACCTTCCTGCGGGTTGGGATACGGAGCTAAAATCAATTGATCCTACAAAATATGCAACCGAAGGTCCGAGAATGATTATAGACTGGATTCGTTTCTATGTCAATGATAATTATAAACGTGAATCTAACGAGCTGGTAAATAGGGACTATAAGGAAACGATTCCTGGAAAGTATTATCCTTTCTACTAATATTTTTCAAACCATCTTTAATAACTTAAGATCAATCTTATACTGTAAAATAGTTGTAGGTGAGTGATACATTTTCGGTATATGGACTACATTGAAAAATATTGGATTTTAATTGATGATTTGTGGAAGTGAAGATAGGGATCCCTCCCTATCTTTACTTTCTCAATCTAACACAAATTTATTATGGAAAATCTGCAATCAAACTTATTCTATTCTTTAGCGGGAGTAGCTACCCTTGCTTCTTTTGCTTCATGCACCGGTAAACAAAAGCCTGCTGAACAGTCTCCCCTGAACATTGTCTATATCATGACAGACGACCATACGGCTCAGATGATGAGCTGTTATGATACTCGCTATATGGAAACACCGAATCTTGACCGTATTGCTGCCGATGGCGTCCGTTTTACTCAAAGTTTTGTAGCCAATTCGTTAAGTGGTCCCAGCCGTGCCTGCATGATAACGGGTAAACATAGCTGTGCCAATAAATTCTATGATAATACGACTTGTATTTTCGATAGTTCCCAACAAACCTTTCCAAAACTTTTGCAGAAAGCCGGTTATCAGACTGCATTGGTAGGAAAATGGCATTTGGAGAGTTTACCGTCAGGATTTGATTATTGGGAAATCGTTCCGGGACAAGGAGATTATTATAATCCGGATTTCATCACACAAAAAAATGATACGATTCAGAAACATGGATATATCACCAATCTTATAACGGACAATGCCATTGATTGGATGGAACACAAGCGAAACCCGGAGAAACCTTTCTGCTTGTTGATTCATCACAAGGCTATTCATCGTAATTGGATGGCGGATACTTGTAATCTGGCTTTGTACGAAGATAAAACTTTCCCATTGCCGGATAATTTCTTTGACGACTATGAAGGACGTCCTGCAGCGGCTGCTCAGGAAATGAGTGTCGTGAAAGATATGGATATGATCTACGACCTTAAAATGTTGCGGTCGGATAAAAATTCACGCCTGAAATCTCTTTATGAGAAATTTTTGGGACGGATGGACGAGGGACAACGTGCCGCATGGGATAAATTCTATGCTCCGATTATAGAAGATTTCTATAAGCAAAATCTGCAAGGAAAGGAACTTGCCAACTGGAAATTCCAGCGTTATATGCGTGATTATATGAAAACTGTGAAATCTCTTGATGATAATGTAGGTCGTGTGCTCGACTATCTGAAAGAAAAAGGACTGTTGGATAATACTCTTGTTGTCTATACCTCCGACCAGGGATTCTATATGGGCGAACATGGCTGGTTCGATAAGCGCTTTATGTATGAAGAGTCCATGCGTACTCCTTTGATAATGCGTCTACCGAAAGGATTCGATCGTAGAGGAGATATTACTGAAATGGTACAGAACATAGATTATGCACCGACTTTCCTCGAATTGGCAGGAGTGGAGATACCATCGGATATTCAAGGAGTTTCGTTGGTTCCTTTATTGAAAGGAAAACAGCCGGAAAACTGGAGAAAAGCCCTTTATTATCATTTCTATGAATATCCGGCAGAACACATGGTAAAACGCCATTATGGAGTGCGTACAGAACGTTATAAACTGATTCATTTTTACAATGACATTAATTGGTGGGAACTGTATGACATGAAGACGGATCCGAGCGAAATGCACAACCTTTACGGACAACCTGAATATGAATCCGTAGTGAACGAACTGAAAGAAGAATTGCAAAAGTTGCAAGAACAATACAATGATCCTGTTCGCTTTTCACCGGACAGAGACAAAGAATAAATAAAATACATCAGCATGATTAAATATATCTTTATCTTATTGATAGGTTTTTTACTACCAGTTACGACGGGATGTACTGATACTAACTTGACACATGACATACCCTTGGTTCCACGTCCGGCACATTTGGTGCCGGGCAGTGGCAACTATCTCTTCTCAGACAAAACTGTATTTGTGGTGGAGAATGAGGAACAGGCGGCTGTGGCAGCCAGTCTTATTTCCCGATTTACCAATGCAGCCGGTTTTACTCCCAAGTTGGTTGTGGGCGCTACGGAAAAGGGGGATGTTCGGTTTGTAACGGATGCTTCTTTAAAGAGCGAAGCATATTCATTGGAAGTTTCTCCAGAGGAAATTATCGTTAAGGCTTCCGGTGATAAGGGATTCTTTTATGCTTTGCAAACTATCCGGCAATTACTTCCCGCATCTATCGAAAGAGAAAGTCTGTCGGATAAAAAAGAGAAGTGGAGCATTCCTGCCATGAATGTTCAGGATGAACCTCGTTTTGAGTACCGTGCCTTGTTACTGGATGCATCACGTTTTTTTATTCCTAAAGAGAACGTTTTGCGTATCATTGACTGTATGTCGATGTTGAAGATAAATAAACTGCATTTCCATCTGACAGATGACAACGGCTGGCGCATAGAAATAAAGAAGTATCCTCGTTTGACTGAGGTTGGCGCATGGAGAGTGGATCGTATGGACGTTCCGTTTCCGGCCCGGCGTAATCCGAAATCCGGAGAACCGACTCCGATAGGAGGTTTCTATTCGCAAAAAGATATAAAGGAAATGGTAGCTTATGCGGCCGAACGCCAGATCGAGATTGTGCCGGAGATAGATATGCCTGCCCATAGTAACGCTGCATTGACGGCTTATCCGAAATTGGCTTGTCCGGTAGTGAAGGACTATATCGGTGTATTGCCCGGTTTGGGAGGACGAAACTCAGAAATCATTTTTTGTGCCGGAAATGACAGTGTTTTCACTTTTTTGCAGAATGTGATGGATGAGATTATGGAGTTATTCCCTTCCCGTTATATCCATATCGGAGGCGATGAAGCTCAAAAGACACATTGGAAAAAATGTCCGTTGTGTCAGACTCGTATGAAGAAAGAAGGCTTGGCTAATGAAGAAGACCTTCAAGGTTATTTTATGCAGCGGATAAGTGACTATGTACGTAGTAAAGGTCGTGAAGTGATTGGTTGGGATGAACTGACTAACAGTAGTTTCTTGCCGGAAGGCTCTATTATTCTTGGTTGGCAGGGATATGGCAAGGCTGCACTGAAAGCTGCGGAAAAGGGACACCGTTTCATTATGACTCCGGCACGTATCATGTATCTGATTCGTTATCAAGGGCCGCAATGGTTCGAACCTTTGACATATTTCGGCAATAATACATTGAAAGATGTATATGACTATGAACCGGTACAAAAAGACTGGAAACCGGAATATGCTTCATTGCTGATGGGGGTACAAGGTTCTATGTGGACGGAATTCTGCAATAAACCGGAAGATGTGGATTATCTTTTGTTCCCTCGTCTGGCAGCGGTGGCGGAAGTAGCGTGGACACAACCGGAAAAGAAAGATTGGGCTTCGTTCCTGCAAGCTATGGACCGGTATAACGGGCATATTGCAGAAAAAGGTATTGTCTATGCCCGTTCGATGTACAATATCCAGCATAAAGTAACACCGGAAAACGGTGGGTTGAAGTTAAATCTGGAATGTATTCGTCCCGATGTAGAGATTCGCTATACTATTGATGGCAGTGAACCTGTGGCAAATTCTTCTGTGTATTCAGACTCACTGATTGTAACAGGGACTCAACTCATTAAATGTGCTACCTTTGCAGAAGGTGTGCAGATGGGAAAGACGCTTGTATTGCCGATTACGTGGAACAAAGCGACTGCTAAGACGATACTTGGAAATAAACAGAATGAGATGCTTATGCTCAATGGTGTTCGTGGAAGCCTGAAACAGACTGACTTTGAATGGTGCTGTTGGGACAAGAACGACCTTATTTCTTTTACCATAGATTTGCAGCAGAAGGAAAAAATGAATACTTTTACAATCGGTTGTATCACGAACTATGGTATGGGCGTACATAAACCGAAATCAATACGTATAGCTGTATCAGACGATAATAAATCTTATCGTGACGTAACCGGATTGAACTACACTCCTGAAGAAATATTCCGTGAAGGCACCTATATTGAAGATCTTTCTATGGATATGAAAGGAACGGAGGCAAGGTATATTCGTGTAACGGTGAATGGAGCGGGGGAATGTCCTGCCGACCATGTTCGTCCGGGACAGGAATCGAGAGTATATTTTGATGAGATCATTATTGAATAGTACAACATAGTCATAACAATAACCATGAAGAACCTGAAGAAACGAACTTTTTTACTCTTATTGGCAGGACTGACTGCTACTGTTTTTGCTTCGGCACAGAAACAGCCGTTGCCCGAATGGCAAAGCCAGTATGCTGTAGGACTGAATAAACTCACTCCTCACACTTATGTATGGCCTTATGCCAATGCTTCCGATATTGAGAAGCCGGGAGGCTATGAGCAATCTCCTTATTATATGTCTTTGAACGGGAAATGGAAGTTCCATTGGGTGAAGAACCCGGACAACCGTCCGAAAGACTTTTATCAACCTTCTTATTATACAGGAGGTTGGGCTGACATCAATGTGCCCGGAAATTGGGAACGGCAGGGATACGGAACAGCTATCTACGTCAATGAGACGTATGAGTTCGATGATAAGATGTTCAATTTCAAGAAGAATCCGCCGTTAGTGCCTCATGCCGAGAATGAAGTCGGTTCGTATCGCCGTACTTTCAAAGTGCCTGCCGATTGGAAAGGACGTAGGGTAGTACTTTGCTGCGAGGGGGTAATCTCTTTTTATTATGTATGGGTGAACGGTAAATTGCTCGGATATAATCAAGGTTCGAAAACTGCGGCTGAATGGGATATTACAGAGGTATTGACCGAAGGAGAGAACGTAGTAGCTTTGGAAGTCTACCGTTGGAGTTCGGGTGCTTATCTGGAATGTCAGGATATGTGGCGTTTGAGCGGTATCGAGCGGGATGTGTATCTTTACAGTACACCAAAACAATATATCGCCGACTACAAACTGAATGCCTCTTTGGATAAGGAAACGTACAAAGACGGACTTTTCGGACTTGAAGTGACGGTAGAAGGTCCGTCTTCTACGGCAAGCTCGATTGCTTATACACTAAAGGATACCTTCGGCAAAGCCGTTCTGAAGGATGTTATCAATATCAAATCCCGTGGATTGAGTAATTTTATAGCATTTGAAGAGAAGAAGATTCCTAATGTAAAACCGTGGAGTGCCGAATATCCTAATTTGTACACACTGGTGCTTGAGCTGAAAGACGCACAAGGGAAAGTAACCGAACTGACCGGTTGTGAAGTCGGTTTCCGTACTTCGGAAATCAAGAACGGGCGTTTTTGTATCAACGGTGTGCCGGTATTGGTAAAGGGGACTAACCGTCACGAACATTCCCAATTGGGACGTACCGTAAGTAAGGAACTGATGGAACTGGATATTAAGCTGATGAAAGAGCATAATATCAACCTGGTACGCAATTCTCATTATCCTACTCATCCTTATTGGTATCAGCTTTGCGACCGTTACGGATTGTATATGATTGATGAGGCTAACATCGAATCACATGGAATGGGCTACGGTCCTGCTTCTCTTGCTAAAGACAGCACTTGGCTGACTGCGCACATGGACCGTACACATCGTATGTACGAGCGTTCGAAGAATCATCCCGCTATTGTTATCTGGTCATTGGGCAATGAGGCCGGAAACGGTATCAACTTTGAACGTACATACGATTGGCTGAAATCGGTGGACAAGACTCGTCCTGTTCAATATGAACGTGCCGAACTGAATTACAATACGGATATTTATTGCCGTATGTACCGTAGTGTAGATGAGATAAAAGCGTATGTAGCGAAAAAGGATATTTATCGTCCCTTCATCCTTTGCGAATATTTGCACGCGATGGGTAACAGTTGTGGTGGATTGAAAGACTATTGGGATGTTTTTGAAAACGAACCAATGGCACAAGGCGGTAATGTTTGGGACTGGGTGGATCAGTCTTTCCGTGAAATAGACAAGAACGGCAAATGGTATTGGACGTATGGCGGTGATTACGGACCGGAAGGAATACCAAGCTTCGGCAACTTCTGCTGTAACGGTTTGGTGAATGCCGACCGTCAGCCACATCCTCATCTGCTCGAAGTGAAGAAAGTGTATCAGAATATAAAAGCAACTCTGCTGAGTCCGAAGAACATGAAACTTCGTATCAAGAACTGGTACGACTTCTCTAACCTGAACGAATATGAACTTCATTGGAATGTGACGGCTGATACTGGAGAGAAAATTGCAGAAGGTACGAAAGTATTAGACTGTGAACCACACGCTACCATAGACGTGTCGTTAGGAAATGTGATTCTGCCGAAGACAGTCCGTGAGGCTTATCTGAATATTAGTTGGACACGCAGGGAAGCTTCTCCGATGATAACCGAAGATTGGGAAGTGGCATACGATCAGTTTGTTATTGTCGGCAATAAGAATTATACGGGCTATCGTCCGCAAAAAGCGGGTGAGACGGCTTTCACGGTGGATAAAGAAACGGGAGCGCTTACTTCTCTTGCTTTGGATGGTAAGGAACTGTTGGCTACTCCGATCACTCTTAGTCTTTTCCGTCCGGCTACGGATAATGATAACCGTGACAAGAACGGAGCTCGCTTGTGGCGTAAAGCGGGATTGGATAATCTGACTCAAAAGGTGACCTCATTGAAAGAAGGGAAGAATACGACAACTGCGACTATCGAGCTTCTTAATGCAAAAGGTCAGAAAGTGGGAACTGCCGACTTTATCTATATGCTTGATAAGAACGGTGCATTAAAGATGCGTACTACTTTCCAACCGGATACAGCGATTGTCAAGTCTATGGCACGTCTGGGACTGACTTTCCGTGTGGCGGATACTTACGATCAAGTTTCTTATCTGGGACGTGGTGACAATGAAACGTATGCTGACCGTGTCCAGTCCGGTAAAATTGGCTTATATCAGACAACACCCGAACGGATGTTCCACTATTATGTCACTCCGCAATCTACCGGTAACCGTACAGATGTGCGTTGGACGAAATTCACCGATCGTTCCGGTGAAGGAATCTTTGTCGATTCAAATCGTCCTTTCCAGTTTAGCATAGTTCCTTTCTCGGATGTATTATTGGAGAAAGCCCGTCATATTAATGAGTTGGAACGTGACGGACTGGTGACTGTGCATTTGGATGCAGAGCAGGCTGGCGTAGGAACAGCTACTTGTGGTCCCGGAGTATTGCCTCAGTATTTGGTTCCGTTAAAAAAACAGAGTTTTGAATTCACTCTTTATCCGGTGAAGTCGGCAGGACAGGCGCAGAAAAAAGAGAATTATTATGTGAAACATCTTGAGTTTCCTCAAAATGCGACTTTGGAGCAAAAGGTAGATATGGCTGCGCGATTAATCCCTACTCCCCAGCAGTTGTCTTGGCAACAAATGGAGTTGACTGCTTTTCTCCATTTTGGTATCAATACCTTTACCGGACGTGAATGGGGAGATGGAAAAGAAGATCCGGCGCTGTTTAATCCATCCGAACTGAATGCGGAACAATGGGTTCGTACTCTTAAAGAAGCTGGTTTCAAGATGGTGCTGTTGACGGCAAAACATCATGATGGATTTTGTCTTTGGCCTACGGCTACCACCAAACATTCCGTAGCTTCTTCTCCTTGGAAAAAAGGACAAGGCGATGTAGTAAGGGAATTGCGTAAGGCTTGCGATAAATATGATATGAAGTTTGGCGTTTATCTTTCTCCCTGGGATCGTAACGCGGAATGTTATGGAGATTCTCCCCGATATAACGACTTCTTTATCCGCCAATTGACAGAGTTACTTACCAATTATGGGGAGGTACACGAAGTTTGGTTTGACGGAGCGAATGGGGAGGGACCGAACGGAAGGAAGCAGGTATATGACTGGGAAGCTTTCTATAAAACGATTCAGCGTCTGCAACCGAAGGCCGTGATGGCAATAATGGGCGATGATGTGCGTTGGGTTGGTAATGAAAAAGGTTTGGGACGTGAAACTGAATGGAGTGCGACGGTGCTTACTCCGGGCATTTACACCCGTTCGGAGGAGAATAACAAACGTTTGGGCGTATTCAGCAAAGCGAAAGATTTGGGAAGCCGTTCGATGTTGGCGGAGGCTACGGAACTTTTCTGGTATCCGTCGGAAGTGGATGTTTCTATTCGTCCGGGATGGTTCTATCATGCGGAAGAAGATACGAAAGTGAAGTCGTTGAAACATTTGTCGGATATCTATTTCCAATCGGTAGGATATAACTCAGTACTTTTATTGAATATCCCTCCTGACCGCAGAGGTCTGATTCACGAGGCCGATGTGAAGCGACTGAAAGATTTTGCTGCTTACCGGAAAAGAGTGTTTGCAGACAATCGTGTTGTGAAAGGTCGGAAAGAGTGGAATGCGGTTTCGGGAAGTGAGAAGATTTATTCTTTGAAATCGGAATCGGAAATCAATGTGGTAATGCTTCAGGAAGATATCGCTAAAGGACAACGGGTTGAATCCTTTGCCGTAGAGGTGTTGACCGAACAGGGATGGCAGGAAGTCGGACAGGGTACTACCGTAGGTTACAAACGTTTGCTGCGTTTTCCGGCAGTAAAGGCCAGTCAACTGAAAGTGAAAATCAATGAATGCCGGTTGACGGCTCATATCAGTCAGGTCGGCGCGTTCTATGCAACACCGTTGCAGGAAGATAATCAGACGGAAAGTTGGAATGACTTACCTCGTAAAGAATGGAAACAGGTGGCTGCTTCTCCGTTGACGATTGACTTGGGAAAGATGGTGCAGCTGTCAGCCTTTACATACGCTCCCTTGAAGGCGGAAGCAAAACCGACAATGGCTTTTCAGTATAAGTTCTATGTAAGTACGGATGGGAAGAGTTGGGCGGAGGTGCCGACCAATGGTGAGTTTAGCAATATCATGCACAATCCTCTGCCGCAAACGGTTACTTTCAACAAAGGCGTACAGGCGCGTTTCATCAAACTGGAGGCTACAACGCCTGCTGCCACCATTGCTAAAGTAGAAATGAATGAGATCGGAGTCACAGTAGCTCCTTAATACAGATAACCTATTATTTCAGAACATAAGATGAAAAAAGAATATTATTATGGTATATTGCCTTTGGCTTTAACCTCTTGTCTGGTTTCTCAGACATCTGCTCAGGAAAGACAGATAAACCGTCCGAATGTAGTCTTTATTTATGCCGATGACATAGGCTATGGTGATTTGAGTTGTAATGGAGCGAAGACGATTCACACTCCTAATGTAGAGCGTTTGGCAAAGATGGGAGTACGTTTTACAAATGCGCATAGTGCTGCCGCTACAAGTACGCCTTCCCGTTATGCTATGCTGACCGGTGAATACGCTTGGCGTAAGGAAGGAACGGGAATTGCAGACGGAGATGCCGCGTCTATCATTCGTCCGGAACGTTATACAATGGCGGATATGTTCAAAGAGGCAGGATATAGTACGGGGGTGGTAGGTAAATGGCATTTGGGACTTGGCGACAAGGGAGGTGAACAGGATTGGAACAAGCCTTTGAAACCGGGCACAAATGATATCGGGTTTGATTATTCATTTATCATGGCCGCTACCGGTGACCGTGTGCCGTGTGTTTTTGTGGAAAACGACCGGGTGATTAATCTTGATCCGAATGATCCGATTCAGGTAAGTTATAAAAAGAACTTTCCGGGTGAACCTACCGGGAAAGACAATCCGGAACTGCTGAAAATGCATCCTTCCCATGGTCACAATCAAAGTATTGTTAACGGTATCTCGCGTATCGGATACATGAAAGGTGGAAAATCCGCTCTTTGGCAAGATGATAAGATTGCGGAAACTTTAACCGGGAAAGCGATATCTTTTATTGAAGGACACAAGGATGCTCCCTTCTTTTTGTATTTCGCCACTCAGGATGCACATGTTCCTCGTGTGCCGTCTCCTCAGTTTGTAGGCAAAAGCGGTATGGGACCTCGTGGCGATTGTCTTCTTGAGTTTGACTGGTCGGTAGGACAAGTGCTGGATGCATTGGAACGCTTGGGACTGGATAAAAATACATTAGTGGTTTTGTCTAGTGATAACGGGCCGGTAGTGGATGACGGTTATAAGGATCAGGCGGTAGAATTACTGGGCGATCATAAACCCGGAGGTGTTTATCGTGGAGGAAAATACAGTGCTTACGAAGCCGGTACACGTGTGCCGTGTATTTGGAGCTGGCAGGGAGTGATTCGTCCCGGTATCGTTTCGGATGCGTTGCTTTGTCAGATAGACTGGTTTGCTACTTTTGCGCAAATGATGAATTTCCGTTTGCCGGAAGGGGCTGCTCCAGATAGTGAACCGTTACTGAATGCATGGACAGGTAAAGAAAAGAAAGGTCGGGAATGGCTGGTACTTCAGAATGCACAGAATAATCTGTCGGTGACGGATGGACGGTGGAAATACCTGCGTCCCGGAAAAGGTCCTGCATATAACAAAAATGTCAATATTGAATTGGGCAACAGCATGAAACCTCAACTTTATGATATAAAGAAAGATCCGGCTGAAAAGAATAACGTAGCAGAGAAGAATCCGAAAATAGTGACGAAAATGTCGGAACAATTGGAAAAGATAGTAGACGGCCGTTATGGCTTGCCTTTGTAAAAGAATGCTTAGAGAGTAGCAGTGTAGACCGGTGTCTTGATTCTTTATGAGTCGGATGCCGGTCTTTTTTTTTATTTTCTAAACCAAATGTATATCCAGACTGTTATTTCTTAAAAAAGACAGAAGTTATGCTCGTGGTAGATTTAGGAAAGTGGATGAATAAAATCCTGATAGATTGGGGGATAGACCCGGAAGTTGCCGACCGTTTTGATGAAACTATTATTGCTATATTGATGATAGCGATTGCTGTCGGCTTGAATTATCTCTGCCAGGCGATTCTCATAGGAGGAATGAAACAGTATACCCGGCTAAAGCCGCATAAATGGAATACACTGCTGATGAAGCGTAAAGTGTTCCATCATCTGATTCATACTGTTCCGGCTTTTCTTGTCTATGCTCTTTTGCCAATGGCATTTGTTCGTGGAAAAGAGTTATTGCTGATTTCACAGAAAGCGTGTACCATTTATATAATCTTTTCACTATTGTTGGCTATCAATGGTATCCTGCTGATGATTATGGATATTTACGATGGTAAAGAATCTATGAAGAACCGGCCTATGAAAGGATTTATTCAAGTCTTGCAGGTCGTTCTTTTCTTTGTGGGCGGAATTGTCATCATCGCTATTATTGTAAATAAATCTCCCGCCAGTCTGTTTGCAGGATTGGGAGCGTCGGCAGCTATCCTGATGTTGGTATTCAAGGATTCTATTTTGGGCTTTGTGGCGGGCATTCAGCTTTCTGCCAATGATATGGTACGTCCGGGCGACTGGATTACGCTACCTTCGGGGGAAGCCAATGGCACGGTGCAGGAAATTACGTTGAATACGGTTAAGATTCAGAATTTTGATAATACAATTTCTACGGTTCCGCCTTATACGTTAGTGAGCACGCCATTTCAGAATTGGCGGGGAATGACGGAGTCGGGAGGACGGAGGGTCATGAAGAACATTACCTTAGATCTGACTACTTTACAGTTCTGTACACCGGAAATGCTGGACCGTTACCGGAAGGAGATTCCCTTGATGGCAGACTATCAGCCGGAAGAAGGGACGGTTCCGACCAATTCCCAAGTATATAGGGTATATATTGAACGCTATTTGTGCAGCTTGCCTGTAGTGAACCAAGATTTGGATTTGATTATCAGCCAGAAAGAGGCTACGATATACGGAGTGCCTATTCAGGTTTACTTCTTTTCCCGAAATAAAATCTGGAAAGAGTACGAACGTATCCAATCGGATATCTTTGACCATTTGCTGGCAATGGTTCCCAAGTTTGACTTAAAGGTTTATCAGTATTCGGACTGAATGGAATACGTCACGTTAATGCCGTGGTCATGCCACGTTAGTGTCACGACTGTGCCACTCCGTTAGCACTGTTATGCCAATGCGATGTCACTATTGTGCCAACGTGGTGGCACTAAACTACTTCCTGTGGTTGTGTGAGCTTTGTCAGGGGAGTACTAGTTCGAAGTCTGTATAGATGGGAAGGTGGTCGCTGAACCCTCCTTGATATTTCATTCCTTTATAGGTGCGAAAAGGTTCTTTACCTCCATACTTTTTGTCGTCGGTCAACAAAAAAGGAAGTTGGCAGACTTTCGCTTTTTCCTCACGAGTGAAGAAATTACCGGAAGTGTTGAGCAATGTACCGGATACAATTAAATGGTCAAGCAATCCCCATTCCCCATGATATTTATATGAACCGAAGTTGGCAGTCTTTGCTTTTCGGGCAAGCAGATGATAGAGCTTTAACGGGGATAGGGATGGGGGTGAGGTAGCAGGATGGATTGCTATATCCAAACTATCGGAACGGATAGGAGGAGCTTCCGCTTCGAGTATTTTCCGAATTGATTTATTGTTGGGATAATCATTGAAGTCGCCCATGATGATGACTTGAGGATGGAGGCGGGTATGCAGGACGCTATCCACTTTTGTGCGTAAAATTTGAGCGGCATGGAGTCGATAAGGCTCGGATTCTTTTGCTCCGCCTGAGCGGCTTGGAAGATGGCAGACGAATACATCCAATGTATCTCCGGTCAGCAGCAGACCGTTGACGTGCAGCAAATTTCTTGTCGGGCGATGTTGCCTGAACACAGGAATGGAAATAGAGCGGGAGGATAAGAGTTTGAATAAATCCCGTTGGTAAATAAGAGCCACATCGATACCTCTCAGATCAGGAGAGTCAGTCATTACATAACGATAATCGAGCTCTTGCAAAGGCGAACGGCGGGTGAGGTCACGGAGTACTGTGTCGTTCTCTACTTCGCAGAGACCTATGAGTGCTGGAGGATTCCATTCACCGATAGCAGTGATGACACGTGCGATATCACTCAGTTTCTTTTTATATCTGTTGTAATTCCAATGGCGTATGGCATTGGGAAGAAACTCGTAATCGTTCTTCAGACTGTCATGGCGGGTATCGAACAGGTTTTCTGTATTCCAGCAGGCAACACGGAACTGGATATTTTCTTGTGCCGGTACGCTCCATGAACAGATAACAAACAAGAGTATGGTAACAGCTACTCTTGTTTCACTGTTACCATACTTTAGTTGTCGCAGACTTATCCGTCTTTTATTTTTTAGCAGGGACATGTACCAGAATATCCAACAAATGTTTCCAGAACTTCTCTACGGTAGGGATAAGCATCCGTTCGTCCGGAGAGTGTACTCCCGTCAATGTCGGTCCGAAGGAAATCATGTCCAGTGTGGGATATTTATCGAGGAACAGGCCACATTCGAGTCCTGCGTGAATTGCTTTCACTTTGGCTTCTACACCGAACAGGCGTTTGTAAGATTCGGCTGCTACTTCGAGAATGGGTGAATGCGGATTGGGCTTCCATCCCGGATAACCTTCACCGAAAGTGACTTCCGCTCCAGCCAGTCTGAACACGGCACGTACGGTATTTGCCATATCGTTGCGTGCGGACAATATAGAACTACGCTGGCTGGTTTCAATACGGATGATATGGTCGGGTTTCATCTTCACCGAAGCAAGGTTCGTGGATGTTTCTACCAGTCCCGGAATGTCCTGACTCATTGCATATACTCCGTGAGGAGCCGCATACAGTGCTTTCAACAGGCGGTCGGTGGTATCTTGGTCGATAGCTGTCTGGCGGGGAGTCTCTGATTCGAGAACCAATTTCAAATCCGGTTCTACAACTGACAGCTCATCTTCCATTTCACTGGCGAAGATGTTCAGTTCGGTGCGTACGTCATGTTTTGCATCTTCGGGAACTGCACAGATGGCATAAGCTTCACGAGGGATGGCATTGCGCAGATTTCCACCGTTGATTTCGCAAAGGTACAAATCGTGGTTGTTGGCCATGCGGGTAAGGAAACGGTTCAAAATTTTGTTGGCATTGCCTCGTCCCAGATGGATATCTCCTCCAGAGTGGCCTCCTTTCAGTCCTTTTACTTCTACTTTGAAGAAGAAATATCCGGCAGGTACTTCGATTTCTTTATACGTAAATTCTGCTACGGAGTCAATACCACCGGCACATCCGATAAAGATTTCCCCTTCATCCTCAGAGTCGAGATTCAAAAGGATATCTCCGCTCATAAAACCTTCTTTCAGGGCAAATGCTCCGGTCAGTCCGGTTTCTTCATCTACGGTGAACAGACATTCCAGCGGTCCGTGTTCTATGCTGTCATCGGCAAGGATAGCCAGCTCCGTAGCCACACCGATACCATTGTCAGCTCCGAGTGTAGTTCCTTTGGCTTTCAGCCATTCACCGTCTATTTCTGTTTCGATTGGATCGGTGAGGAAGTCGTGTTGAACATCATTGTTTTTCTCACATACCATGTCAATGTGCGATTGCAGTACTACAGTTTGCAGGTTTTCCTTTCCGGGAGTGGCAGGCTTTTTAATCAGTACGTTGCCCGCTTCGTCCACTTTGGTCTCAAGATTATGTTTAGCTCCGAACGCCTTTAGGTAGGCAATCATTTTCTCTTCCTTCTTCGAAGGGCGCGGTACTTGGCAGATTTCTTCAAAATACTTGAATACGCCGGCCGGCTTTAGGTCTTTTTTTTCCATGTTGTTTCTTTATTATAATAAGGAATAGAAGGGCGGTTTTAGCTTCTTCTATTGCTAAATATGGTTAATTTGATTGACTTATCTGAACTCATATCTCATTAAAGCCTATCTTTGCACTCACAAAATTAATAGAAATGGTTGAGACTATACTGATAACTTTGTTAATAGTTGCTATTTCCCTGGTTTTATTGGGGGTGAAAGTATTCTTTACGAAGGGCGGGAAGTTCCCGAATGGTCATGTGAGTGGGAATAAGGCGTTGCGTAAAAAGGGAATCGGGTGTGCTCAGTCTCAGGATCGTGAGGCACAGAAGAAACCGCGCTTTTCTATTGATGAGTTAGAAAAGGCCTTGAATGATAGTATGAATTAAATTTATTAAAAACAATACTTATTAATTATGAATAGAATGAACTACCTCATGAACGGTTTGGCTGCTCTTGCGTTTATCGTTTTATTTTCACAATGCGCTGGCAAAACTGATAATCAAACTGCTACAACTCCCGTTCAGGCAAATGCTGAATTGTCAGGAATGAAAATTGCTTATGTCGAAATAGACTCGCTGTTGGCCAAATACAATTTTTGTATTGACTTGAATGAGGCTATGGTGAAGAAAAGCGAGAATGTTCGTATGACATTGAATCAGAAAGCTAACTCCTTGAATAAGGAAAAGCAGGACTTCCAGAAGAAAGTGGAAAACAATGCTTTCCTATCACAAGATAGAGCACAGCAGGAATATAACCGTCTGGTAAAGTTGGAACAAGACTTGCAAGAGCTGAGCAATAAGCTTCAGAATGGCTTGATGGAAGAGAACAATAAGAATAGCTTGCAGTTCCGTGATTCTATCAACGCATTCCTGAAAGAATATAATAAGACTCACGGATATAGCTTGATTTTCAGCAACACCGGTTTCGATAATCTGCTTTATGCTGATAGCGCGTTTAATATTACAGAAGAAATCGTAAACGGATTGAATGCCCGATATTCACCGGTAAAGAAATAGATCATTTTTTTATTGCATATTTTAATTTTTTGCCTGTCCGGTACTATAAAGTCCGGATGGGTTTTTTGTGTGTGAAAACAAGGAAACGGAATGGTCAGGGAGCTTCCGTTATATATTGTTTCATGCCTTCTGTGTAATAAGTCTCGAACTTTCCTTTTTCTCCACTATATATAAAGTAAGCATCAATCTTGGGATGCGCTTTACAGAAAGCCTCCGCTTCTTCAAGCCCCATCACCATAAATGAGGTAGCCAAAGCGTCGGCTGTCATACAATCTTCCGCTATCACAGTAGCGGACAAAATGTTATGCTGCACAGGATAGCCCGTTCTCGGATCAATGGTATGGGCATATTTCTTTCCGTCTTTGTAATAGAAGTTGCGGTAGTTTCCGGAAGTAGCCATACCGAGATCGGTTACTTTGAGTACCGTCTGTATATCTTGTTTTACAGAGAGAGAATCATCGATAGGCTTGTTGATTCCGATACGCCAACGGTCGTTTTTAGGATTGAATCCTTTTACCACCACTTCGCCACCTATATCTATCATATAGTTCTTGATTCCTTTTCTATCCAATAGACGGGCGACTACATCCACTGAGTATCCCTTAGCTACAGCGCTACAACTCAACATAATACGCGGATCTTGTTTGATAATCTTTTCGTTCTCAAGTTTTACTTTGTCATATCCGGTGATTTGCAACAAACTATCTATCATTACGGAATCCGGGAAAGTGCCTTTCTTGAATCCGAATCCCCACGCATTGGCGAGCGGGGCTATCGTTATGTCAAAAGCTCCTTGGGTCTCGCGGGAGATCTCCATAGAACGGTTGAAGCATTTTTGGAAAAAAGTATCTGTCACTATTTCTTCGTTACGATTGACACGACTGATGACGGAACTGTCATTGAAGGGTGACAGTGACAAGTCGAATCGTTTTAACTCCGCTTCGATTTCCGGTTTTAAGTCACCGTCATATTGATAAGTGATATTGTAAACGGTTCCGAACACCAGACCGGTAATACTGTTGTAGTTTGCTTGTTGATTGTGTCTGGCCAATATCCAGATAGTTGCCAGAATTAGGAAAGCCAGCCAAAGGAAACTCTTTTTTGTCTTCATACATTCTTCTATTTAATAAGAAAACTCTTTTTTTATTGGAAAAATAGATGCTCAATTAATATTTTAATTCCGATAATTACCAGAATGATACCTCCCCATAACTCAGCTTTTAACTTCCGGGCAAGGCCGCAGCCACATTGAATGCCGAAAATAAGCCCGATTAATGACAGGACGAATGAAACAAATCCTATGATGAGGATAGGAGAAAGGATATCGCTGTAATCCTGAATACCTAAAAAGGCGAATGAAATACCGACTGCCAATGCGTCGATACTTGTTGCTACCGCCATGGTCAGTACTACCTTTAGGCTTGCCGGATTGAACAGTTGGCAACATTCTTCTTCTTTAAAGGATTCCCAAATCATTCGGCCTCCCAGAAAGGCAAGAATTCCGAAAGCGATCCAATGATCTATACTTTCTATAAGATGACTGAAGGTTTTTGCACACATCCATCCGATAAGTGGCATGATGGCTTGAAAAAGTCCGAAAGCAAAGGCCATGATTAGCATTGGTCTCCATCGGGTACGTTTCAAAATAATGCCGCTTGCAATGGATACGGCGAAACAATCCATCGCCAGACCTATTGCAAGCAACCAAATCTCTAGTCCTGTCATTGTATTCTAAAGAGGCAATTTATAGATGAGGGAATAGGTGATTCCCATATTATTTGATTTATATTTACCGTAACCCGGCACATACCACGGAGCGCCATACTCTCCGATAGAAGCTTTTGTCTTGTATTTCATGCGTACCGACCACCCCATATTAAAGTTCTTGTAAATACGTACTTTAACGCCTAAGACGATTTCCAACCATTGCACTGAGCCTTTCATGCCCAAATGGCTGAAAGGAACACTCCCTCCCCAATAATCGTCTTCTAAGTTGGGATTGCCTATTACATCTCCCCAAATAGGATCATTTGCCGGCAGGGTTGATACATCATATTTGAAAGAACTGAATGCATAACGAAGTCCGGCATATAAATAACTGTTTTTCTCTTTTTTCTTTGCCATCGTGTTGTAGTCTACGCCGATACGGAAAAAAGGGGCAGCTTTGCTTTTGTAGTGTATACCCGTTTCGCTCCAGGTGTCTGTTCCTCCCATGCCAAATTCAAAAGTAGGGATGAATTTGTTTTTAAGGTTGACACCAATGCTGACTTCTGAACTCATGAAGTCTCCTCCTAAGATTTTGCTTCCTATGCCGTATAAATCCACACCGATATACGTCCCGTTATAAAACGGAATCGTATCTATCTCGACAGTCTCTTTTTTCTTCAGGTCTCTTTTGGGTGTATGAGTAGGACGCTGCTGTTGTGCCAGTAACGGAAGACCGATACAAAAGAGTAGAAGCAGACTAATCAGGCGTAACCGGTGTGCGGTCGCGATAGTTAAAGAATATCTGTAAATTCTCAATTTCATTTGAATTGGCTTCTTTATTTCGTAATTCGATAGACGTTATTTTCTCCGTACTGTTTTTCCTGTTGCCGAATGCAGCACTGATGATGTTTTGTTTCATCATGTAACCGCATTCCATAGACTGAAAATAGGGAGTGTTCTCTTGTACGATATATACTGTATCTACATCCTCTGGATTGCGTACCGGATTATATTGGAAGATAAATACGGTGGAATCGCTGGTATAGCGCAACGGCAACATTACTGTATGTACATCTTTCTCATTGTTGAGAATAATGGAGTCTGTTCCCATTGCTCTGACTGTCAGCGAGTCGAGTGTGTCATTGAGTACGGCGTTATCATTATCCGGATCGTTGGTTTTGAACGTGCAATACATCATGGGACGTCCTGCCATAGAACAATCATTTTCGTCCGAACATGAACTGTGGATACCGATAGCGGCACCAACGATTATCAATAGGAGAAAGATACGAACTAAATTCTTCATAGTCAAGTATTGAATGTGAATCAAATTTTCTTTTCTATCTGGTAGTTATTCCGTTCCGGTGCGTTACGCGAAATTAATTCGCCAAGAAATCCGGCAAGGAATAATTGTGTACCTATAATCATTGCCGTAAGTGACAAATAAAAATAGGGAGAGTCGGTCACTAGTCTATATGGTAGATTGTTGTACATTGCGTATAGCTTACTACCACCTACAATGATAACGGAAATCATTCCGATGAGAAACATCAGCGATCCTAACAAGCCGAAAAAATGCATCGGTTTGATTCCGAATTTGGAAAGAAACCAGAGTGAGAGTAAATCCAGATAACCGTTCACGAAGCGGTTAAGTCCGAATTTGGTTGTACCGTATTTGCGGGCTTGATGATGCACCACTTTTTCACCGATTTTCTTGAATCCGGCGTTCTTTGCCAGATAAGGTATATAACGGTGCATCTCACCGTACACTTCAATATGTTTTACGACCTCTCTGCGATACGCTTTCAGTCCGCAGTTGAAGTCGTGTAGGTTTTTAATACCTGAAACTTTGCGTGCCGTTGCATTAAACAGTTTGGTGGGAAGTGTCTTTGACAGAGGATCATATCTTTTTTGTTTCCAGCCGGAAACCAAGTCGTAACCGTCTTCGGTTATCATCCGGTAGAGTTCAGGTATTTCGTCCGGACTGTCCTGTAAATCTGCGTCCATCGTTATAACCACGTCTCCCTGCGCTTCTGCGAATCCACAGTAAAGTGCGGGTGATTTGCCGTAGTTGCGACGGAACTTGATACCTCTTACATGCTCCGATTGGGATTTTAGCTTTTCTATCACTTCCCATGAACGGTCCGTACTTCCGTCATTAACGAAAATCACCTCAAATGAGAATCCGTTGGCTTGCATTACCCGTTCTATCCAAGCGTAGAGTTCGGGTAGTGACTCTTCTTCATTGAATAATGGGACTACAACTGATATATCCATTTCTTTAATTACTAGTTACGAATTACAAATTACAATCAACTCGGCTCATTGTTTCCGGGTTTCGCTTTTTTCATTACCATTAATCCGGTAGGGATGGCAAGGATACTTCCGAAAAATACGTCCGATGACAACATTTGCATGGTAATGTCGATAGCGCTGAGCGAGTTTATTTTATCTGCATCAAACATATCTTTCATAAGTTCTTTGTTTTCTTGTAAAGCGGGACTTTGCTCTATCGCCTGGTTCCAAAAATCAGCAAGGGCGTTGAAGATAAAGCCGTGATCTATAAACTGGAAGTATATGTAATGTGCTACGGCTACCAATAGGGAAGCGAACATATACATAAATATAGTGAAAAGAACAGCGTGTGAGAATTGTATAGCTCCTCCGCATACTTTGTCGCGATAGATTTTTACATAATAATAACCTATGATTGGCACGGCTAGCGTTAGAATAACATATAGCAATTGGAAAAAAGGTATAGCAAACATCAATGGAAGTAGTATGAATTTCAATATCCAATAAGCTCCCATATATGTGCCAAAATGCATGGCGTATTTCTGTAAATAGCTTCTGTTCTCTGTCATCTTCATTTATAAATTGCGCACAAAGGTACAAATAATATCGGTTGATAGAGGGAATATGGTTGTTAAAGTTAATAAAGCAATAAAAGTTGCTAGTAGAGATTTTTTTTGTACCTTTAATTGCTTGAAATGTAGTCTGTTAGTTGTTTTACTTGAAAAAAGTTGTTCGTAGCTATTGCAGAATCCGTAAAAATGCCTACCTTTGCAACCGCAAAACGGGTAAGTCCTATACGGCCAGCTCCCTTCGAATCCTCCAGGGCTTGATCGCAGCAAAGGTAGTTGGTTGTAGCGGCGCGATATAGATAGCTTACCCACCCGCCTCTTTAGCTCAGTTGGCCAGAGCACGTGATTTGTAATCTCGGGGTCGTTGGTTCGAATCCGACAAGAGGCTCGAAAAAGGATATATAACAAATCCAAGAAAAAAGCATTCAGGCAATTACCTGAATGCTTTTTTTATATTTTGGCTTGTTTCCGTACAGTTTTGATTCTTTTCACCACAGAGGACACGGAGGACACAGAGTTTATAATTATCTATGAACTAGAACTTTGAAACCTCTGTGTCCTCTGTGGTGAAATAGTTCATTTACGTACCAATATGAAAAATGACAACTGCATAGGGACTTGCAGTTAGGGTATTCTACTATTAATAGAATGTATTATGCTTGTTTTCATACAGTATTTGTATTATTGATTAAAATGGTATTGTTTAGATTATCAATGATTTAGTTGATTCTTTGTCTATTATAAAAACTTATATAAAAATCCCCGGGATATCTATCGTCCGGGGATTTTATTTAGATGTAAAGTCGAAATTTATTTGATTCTTTTGTATCCATACACAGCCAAATCACCCAATTCCTCTTCAATACGGAGTAACTGATTGTATTTAGCCATACGGTCGGAGCGGCTTAAAGAACCTGTCTTGATCTGCCCGCTGTTGGTAGCTACTGCGATAT
>USPQ01000019.1 GCA_900556625.1 uncultured Bacteroides sp.
GAAGTCCTTAAAACGGCTAAGCGCAATTTGTACCATGCGAATATCTTTCTTGGTGTAATTGTTGATATAAACAGATACAGACTAAGGTTCTCTTTTCGCCTGTTGTGCTTTACTGCAAACTTGGGCTTGCCTTGCATCTTTCCACTTATCATAGTACACTTGATTACCGTTTTCATCCAATACGGGCTTTTCCTCTCTACCTAAATAATACTCTAAGTAAAGGCTGATTCTGCCGTCCGAGAGCTTATTTTGCTCCAATTTGGGATTTTCTTTCGTTTTATTTTCTAACTTTGCCATTGTTCAGAGGTTTTATCCCGATTTAGGTACCGTAATCGGGTGATTACACTAAATGCTTGATTTTCTTTTGTTTTCCTATGATTTCTATAGCTTATACCGGGTCTGGGTACTGAGGCGGAGAAAGTTGAAAAACTCTCTCCGCTTTTCTTTTCTACTCCTCGTAACTCATTGGTTTGCTGGGCTCAACGTCCAATACCTTCCAATCGCAACCTGCATAAGCTACTACGAGTCATCTTCCCCGAAGTTTTAATGGAGTATTTCGAGATCTCCTGTTGGCATGACGACTTCATGAAAACACTACCTGGAACGTTCAGATTACAAGAGTGGAACTGTGATTTCACATGGTTTTACTGATGAGAAAGTGATCCAGAACTTTCCTCTGCGTGGCAAACCTGTTTATCTCCACGTAAGACGTCGTCGCTGGTATGGCAAAGCTACAGGGAAAACGTTTTCTTGTTAGATAAATAATGTGAAAACTGTATTTTTTCTTTGGAATAGAATTAACTTTCAGCCACTTATAAGGTCTAACATATATTATTCATTTAATATTATGTTAGAATTATGAGAAAACAAATTTTAAGTTTACTTGTTGTGTTGTTAATCGGCTCAACAGTATGTATGGCTCAGGATCGTCAAAAAGGAAAAGTTGACAGAGAGAAGCGTATCGAACAGATAATAACCGATCTGGGACTGAATGAAAAGCAAGCCAAGGATTTTAAGGCTGCAATGGAAGAAATGCGACCGACAAAGAGAAATTCTAATGAAAGACCTTCGCGCGAAGAGATGCAAAAGAAGAGAAAAGAGGGAGAAGCTAAAATAAAGAGTATCCTGACTGATGAACAATATAAGAAATATCAGGATATGCGTAAAAAGGAAAATGCAGATAGAAAGAAAAGAACTAAATAAGAAAGTATTTCTTTTTTACTCTTTTTAGCTAGTTTTATTGGCCTGTTATCGTTTCTCGTATATGTTTGGTTATCGTGACTTTAGAGGAGATGATAGGCTATTAAGTATTTATAAAGGTATTATTTATACAGATATAAAGCAGGTTTTTGCTGGCTGATATTCATAAATTTTATCCAAAAGAAGGAAAAAGAATAGAATAAACAAGAAGCAACGTAACACCCTATCCATAAAAATGCTATATTTATTGCAGCTAGAGAGCACTTTAAGTAATGCTTAAGAGGAAAGACGCAAAGTAGTATATATACTATATATTTTCTATTATTAATTACTTAAACACATTTTTTATGGAAGCCAAGAAATCAAAAAAGGCTACAATCGAGAATCAACGGGGTTCTTGGTTGTTGATGGGTTTGGTTGTTGCGCTTGCCTTCATGTTCGTTTCGTTCGAATGGACACAACATGATGTCAGGGTTGCAGCACTATCATCAGATGATGAATCCATCTTTGTTACAGAGTTAGTTCCGATCACATTCCCAGATGAGAAACTGGAACCGCCTCCACCTCCCGAAAATAAGATCGTAGAAATATTAGAAATAGTAAAGAATGATATAGAGGTAGCGGATAATGTTTCTACAGTTGGAGAGGATATGGACGCAACTCATAAGATTGTCTGGATACCGCCAGTGGTGGAAACGGAAGTGGTTGATGAAGACGTTATTGTTGATGTTGCAGAAATCATGCCTGAGTTTCCCGGAGGTACGGCTGCTTTGATGAAATATTTGGGTACAAATATCAAGTATCCGACTATTTCTCAGGAAATGGGTTCAGCGGGAAGAGTGATTGTCCAATTTGTTGTTGACAAAGATGGATCAATTTCAAATCCCGAAGTGGTACGAGGGGTAGATGCATATTTGGATAAAGAAGCTATCCGTGTGATAAGTTCTATGCCAAAATGGAGGCCCGGAGTACAGAATGGTAAGAAAGTTCGAGTAAAATATACCGTTCCTGTAGTATTCAGGTTACAGTAGTTGCTTGAAATAGATGTGTAATGCGGGCCGGTTCCGAAAGGGATCGGCCCTTTTTTATTGAAATCCGACATTCTCAATCACAGGATACTTATAACATTTCTTTTCCGGATTGCTTCTATGAAATAAAAAAACATATCTTTGCAAGAAGAATAAAAACAAATGTTGATTTTATGAATCTTCTACTTTGTCTTAAAAGACCCTTTATCTGGCTTTCCCGCTTCCGTTACCGTTGCGGATATGGTGTACATTCTCCGTTTGCATTTAGTCTGATAACGGATGTGATATATGAAAAGATGCCTTATTATGCTTATGATTCTTTGGAGAAAGAACAGAAGAAAATAGTAGAGGAGCGTGGGTGTAATAAAGGTACACAGAAGGTAAATCGTTTCTTGTTCCGGCTGGTGAATAAAGTGCAACCTGCTACTATTGTAGAGGTAGGTCGTCCTTCGGTGACCTCACTTTATCTTCAATCGGCGAAATCTTCTGCGGAATATCTTTTTGCTTCTGACTTGTCGGAACTGTTTCTGGATACGGACGTTTCGGTAGATTTTCTATATCTGAACGATTATCAGAATCCGTGTTTGCTGGAGGAAGTCTTTCGGGTTTGTGTACGCCGGACCACCTTGAAAAGTGTGTTTGTTGTGCATGGAATCTGTTATTCTAAAGAAATGCGGGCATTCTGGAAAAGATTGCAGGCTGACGAACGGGTAGGTATTACCTTCGACCTGTACGATATAGGCTTGCTCTTTTTTGATAAAACAAAGATAAAACAACATTATATCGTCAACTTCTGAGAACCTTTGTACGTTTACCTTATATAGATCAATAAATTGGAAGATTATGAAAAAGAGCCTTGTATATACAAAAACCGGAGACAAGGGAACAACAAGTCTTGTTGGTGGTAGTCGTGTTCCGAAGACCCACATTCGTTTGGAAGCTTATGGAACAGTGGACGAGCTTAATTCCAACTTGGGATTACTGAATACTTATTTGCAAAATGAGACTGACAGGAACTTTATTTTGGGCATACAACATAAGTTATTTGCTATCGGGTCGCATTTGGCTACCGATCAGGAAAAAACACAACTGAAAGCCGCCAGTATCATTTCAATGGAAGATGTGGAACGTATCGAGCGGGAGATTGATAAACTGGATGAACAATTACCGGAACTTTGTGCGTTTATTATTCCTGGAGGAAGTCGTGGAGCGGCCATCTGCCATGTTTGTCGTACCGTTTGCCGGAGAGCAGAAAGACGCATTCTGGCTTTGTCCGAAACTTGTACAATTTCCCCTGAAGTACTAGCTTTTGTCAACAGATTATCAGATTATTTGTTTGTTTTATCTCGGAAAATGAATTTTGATGAACAAAATAATGAAATATTTTGGGATAATAGTTGGAAATGATAGATTTTATTATACTTTTGCCGAAAAATAGAAAACGAGACAAATTTAGTATTCATTTTAAATACTCAAGATTATGTATTGGACATTGGAACTAGCATCAAAACTTGAAGATGCTCCCTGGCCGGCAACCAAGGATGAATTGATTGATTATGCCATGCGTTCGGGTGCTCCTCTTGAAGTTATTGAGAATCTCCAAGAGATGGAAGATGAGGGCGAGATCTATGAGAGTATCGAAGATATTTGGCCGGATTACCCTAGTAAGGAGGATTTTTTCTTTAACGAGGAAGAGTATTAATTTATAAATGACCGAACATATAAAATTCCCGATAACTTGTGATAAAGTTATCGGGAATTTTTTATTGATGAACATCGTTTTTGGTATTTCTATTTTCTAACTCGTCTCAGAATATTCTGCATTTCGTAGACTATTTCGGGGTGTTGGTCCGCAAGGTTTTCCTTTTCATATTCTCTAACTCTCATGTCATAAAGTTGAGGAGTTTTCAAATTTCCAGTCTCTACTTTTGGGCCCCAGGTAATCATGGCAGGTCCATCGTTTGGTTCAATATATTTCCAATTTTTGGTACGTACAGACATGGTTGAAGATTCTTCTATAATCCATGGGCGATCCGTTTGATCCTTTCCGAGCCATGTGTTTAAGCGGTTCTGGCTATCTGGCGCACTTCCTTTTGGTAATTTTGCGTTGATTAGAGCAGCCATTGATGCAAACCAGTCGATTTGTGATACTAAGGCGTCGGAAATTTGCGAACCGGGGATTTCTTTCGGCCAACTGACAATTGCAGGTACCGCCGTTCCTCCTTCAAATGCGCTGTATTTATTACCACGAAAAGGACCTGCAGGACTATGTCCGTTAAGCAATTCCTCAGCATGGTCATCATAACCGTCGTCAACTACCGGACCATTGTCACTAGAGAGGATAATTAATGTGTTTTCTCGTAATCCCCGTTCGTCAAGAGCTGCTATTATTTGTCCCACTGTCCAGTCAAATTGGGCAATAGCATCACCACGTACTCCCATTTTATTCTTACCTCTAAAACGTTCATGTGGAAAACGTGGTACATGTACGTCGTTTGTAGCAAAATACAAGAAAAAAGGCTGGTTTTTGTACTTGTCGATAAAATCAATAGCATGTGCGGTGATGGAGTCGGCTATATTTTCATCTTTCCATAATGCTTTGCCACCACCTTTCATGTATCCTATGCGACCAATTCCGTTGACAATAGCCATGTCGTGCCCATGACTATGTTTCATATTGTACAACAGTTCCGGATGATCTTTCCCTAATGGTTCGCCAGGGAATGGCTTTTGATAACTAACCTCAATAGGAGCAGAAGGGTCGTAGTTGGCTACTTTACCGTTTTCAATAAACACGCATGGTACGCGATCCGCTGTGGCTGCCATAATATAGGAATAATCAAATCCCAAGTCTCCCAGTGCTGTAGGTAGTGGAGCATTCCAGTCTTGCATGCCCGATTTGTCACCCAATCCTAAATGCCATTTGCCGATAGCGCCGGTGATATATCCGGAATTCTTAAAAACATCTGCCAGCGTGTAAGTTTCAGGTCGGATAATCATACCAGCATTACCTGCTGCCACACCGGTTCCCGGTACACGCCACGCATATTTTCCAGTGAGCATGGAGTAACGTGAAGGAGTACTTGTTGCCGCAGTGGCGTGCGCATTGGTGAATTGGACACCACTTTTTGCCAATTGGTTTACATGGGGAGTTTGTACGTTTTTGGCTCCATAGCATTCGAGGTCACCATATCCCAGATCATCTGCATAGATAAAAATGACATTTGGCTGCTTTTGAGGATTTGTTTTGGTTTTGAGCTTTTCGCTTTGTGCCGGACCTGTAACCGCCAATAGGCTTGCAATTGGCGAAAGAAAAGCTAATAATGCATACTGTTTCATGGGTATATTTATTTATAGGTTTTAAGGTAACTTATACCTTTGTGTCTTATTAATAAATACGTATATTTTTAGCCCAGCACTATATCAAACCCAGTTAAAACTAGTTAAAACGCAGAATGTCTCTTATGGTATCGTAATGAAGAAAATAAATAGGTTCAAATTCTTTTTTATGAATTTTAAAGCAAAGTAGATATTACGTTCTACTGCCTTCTCGCTAATGTCAAGTTGTTCTGCTATTTCTTTGTTTGTCATTTGTTGTTTCCTGCTCATGATAAAAACCTCTTGTTGTCGTGGTGGAAGTAAAGAAACTAATTTCCATATATATTCCAGTAGATCCTTAACTTCAAGTGTCTCATCAGATATAGCAATTTTCTCAGCAACCTCAAGAGCAGTAATTTTCATCGTTATCTTATTCAGACTTTTACGGAAGTAATCAAAAATTGTGTTACGAGTCATAATAAAGAGTAATCCGTCTATGTCTTTGTTTTCGTTGATTGATGCACGCGATTCCCATAATTTGATAAAGACCTCTTGTACTGCCTCTTTTATTTCCTCGTCATCATTCAGATAAATCTCTGAAAATCTGTATACTTTCCGCCAATAATGATCATATACAAAGGTAAATGAGGTTTCGTCTCCTTGTTTTAATTTTGCTAAAACAGATGTTTTCTCCATTACGTGCATAATTATAATTGTTTTGCAAAGATAAGAAAAAAAGGACTGGTTAGCGTTCTAAAGAACTGCTTTCTGATTTTTCGAAAAAAAGTTCAATGCAATGTAGGGATAGACATAAAAGTTTCGTATTTAATATTAGAGACGTTTGTTTTATAATGAAAATGAAAAATGTGAAAAAGATAGATATGAATAAGAAACTATATGAACAAATCAAAGCTTTATTAGCAGACAAACTGGATGAAAAAGAACAAAAGGAACTATTTCATCATCGAGAGTTTGAAGAAAAAATGCACCTGCAATGGAATATGGATCGACAAAAAGAACTTGACGATGAAGTAGGGCGAAAGATGTGGAAAATGGTAAGACAGAAATGTCTCGATTGCCGACAGCAGAAGAAGCATGTTTATATACCATATTGGCTATCTGTGGCTGCCGTAGCTCTTGTTCTGCTACTTGGAGCAACTTGGATGTATTTCTCCGGAAATAAGGTAAATGGGGCGAAAGATGCTTTTGTAGAAGTTGTATCAAAAGAAGGACGTCTATATATGCTGCCTGATAGTTCACGAGTTTGGATGCATCCGGGAAGTTCTATCCGTTATCCGGAGAATTTTGTTCAGAATAGAAAAGTGTGGTTGAAAGGAAATTCCCATTTTGATGTTTATAAACAGGATGGCAAACATTTTATCGTATACATTGATAGGGCTTTTGTAGAAGTAAAAGGTACTTCTTTTTTAATTAATCAGGAACAGGCAAATATTTCTAAAGTCACTTTGTTTAGTGGTAAAGTCGATTTTACGATAGTAGGTACTGAGCATACTATTGAGATGAAACCTTCGCAAGAATTGACCTTCAACGCGGAGAAGGCAAGCGTGAAAGTGGATGAAATGCAAGGAGTGAAATGGAAAGATGGTAATTATGAATTTACAAATGTTGATTTAAGTTCATGGATTGAGATTGTAGGAAGAATATATAATGTAAAAATATCATTGGAACACGGACAGGCAACCAAGAATCTGTTAAATGGGCGTCTACGTTACAATGAGTCATTGGAAGAAGCTATTGAAAAAATGTGCTTCAGTACAGGGTGGCGATATAGAAAGGAAAATGGAGAATATATCATATTCCGTTAAAGGTATACTATAATATGTTTGTATAATTTTTTAATGTTAATCTTTTAATTATTTAGTATGGAAGAAAAGCAGCAGCATGGCAGGTGGAAGTACCTCATGTGCATTTGGTTTGGAATCTTTTGTTTCCCATTGATTGCAATAGCAGCACAGGGAGTCATAAAGGTGAAAGGGTATTTTAGTGAAGTACAAGCTATCCGTCAGATCGAAAAAAACAGTAATTATGTGTTTTTTTACGATGCAGCGGATTTGGATGAAGTAAAGCGCAAAAACATTGACTGCCAAGGTACGATTGAAAAAGTATTGTCAGTTGTATTTGAAGGGAGTAATGTTAACTATTTAGTCCGGGGAGACGAAGTTGTACTGAAAGTGAATAAACAGAGTGTACAGCAGAAAGGAGAGAAAAGAGTCGTCACAGGTGTGGTTACAGACGCCATAGACGGCGAGCCGTTGGTAGGTGTGAACATTGTTGTGAAAGGTCAGAAAAGTGGAACTATCACGGATTTGAATGGTAGATATTCTATTTCTGTGAGCGGAGACAAAGCCGTACTGGTCTTCTCGTACATCGGTTACCAGAAACGTGAAGCTCCGGTAGAAGATTTAGGGGTGGTTAATGTCACGATGTCCGGAGAACAGCAGACGTTGAACGAGGTCGTTGTTGTAGGTTCCGGAGTACAAAAGAAAGTGAGTGTGACAGGGGCTATTACAAATGTGAAAGGAGATATTTTACGAATGCCGACTTCACAATTAAGTACTTCGTTTGCCGGTAAGCTGGCAGGTGTGATTGCTACCACTAAAACAGGAGAGCCGGGTTCTGGGGCTGATTTTTATATTCGCGGTATTTCTACTTTTGGCGGGCGTACAACACCGCTTATATTATTGGACGATGTAGAAATTTCAGTAGCTGATCTGAACTATGTGCCGGCGGAAAATATCGAGAGTTTCTCCATTTTAAAAGATGCTTCTGCAACTGCAATTTATGGTGCACGCGGTGCAAATGGTGTAATGATAATCTCGACAAAGGGAGGTGATTACAATATGAAGACGAAAGTTAATGTTAGTGCGGAGAACTCTTTCAATATCATGTCCGATTTTCCTGAGTTTGTAGATGGTCCCAGATATATGGAACTTTACAATGAAGCTGACCTGTCGAGAAATCCGAATAAATCGAAAGATCAATTATTGTATTCGGACAGACGGATCCAGTTGACCCGTGACGGGGTAAATCCTTATGTATATCCGAATGTGGATTGGCAGGATGTCATTTTCAAAAAGATGACAATGACGCAGCGTGCCAATATCAATGTATCGGGAGGAGGTACAAAAGTGAAGTATTATATGAGCTTGAATGTCAGCCACGATAGTGGTTTGCTGAATACGGAGAAAGCTTATTCGTGGAACAATAATATTAATATCATGAATTATACGTTCCAGAATAATATCTCCTATAAGTTGACCCCCACAACGACAATCAGGATGAATATGAATGCTCAGATCCGTCAGAACAAAGGGCCTAATATCAATAGTGCTGATTTGTTTAAAATGATTCTGACGACTACTCCGGTAACTTTCCCTGCAACTTATCCTGCGCAACCGGGTGATACGTATATCCGCTATGGGTCTGATTATCAGAGTTCGGACTATCTTTATCCTAATCCTTATGCGCAGATGATGACTTCTTATAAGGAGCAGAATGCGAATACATTGAATACAGTCATTAAAGTGGAGCAGGATTTTGGGTTTGTAACAAAAGGATTGAAGGCAAATATTTGGGTAAACTTTAAAAACTGGTCCAGCAGTTCCTACAATCGTTCCATTACTCCTTATCTTTTCAGAGCTGTGGGATACAGTGAAGATAGTCCGTTGGAATATGACTTGGAACGTATTCAGGAAGGTGCAGACTATATAGCACAGTCGGATATTGCCAGAAGTTCGGATCAGACATTTGAATTTCAGGGAAATATCAGTTATAATCGTCAATTTGGTTTGCACAATGTCGGAGGTATGTTGATGTACCGGCAAAGGGAATACAGAAGTGATGTGCTTCCTAATCGTAATCAAGGAGTCTCAGGACGTTTCACATATGATTACGGACAACGTTATCTGGCTGAAATCAACTTCGGTTATAACGGTACGGAACGTCTTGCCAAGAAGAAGCGTTTCGGTTTCTTCCCGGCAATGTCTTTAGGATGGGTTATCAGTAATGAGAAGTTCTTTGAACCTTTGAAAAATGCGGTGAATAATCTGAAAGTGAGAGCCTCTTATGGATTGGTAGGTAGCGATGATCTGGCACAAGCGGGCGGAAGCTATTATTTATATATTGATAAGCTGACGGATAATAAATTGGATCAGATAAAGTGGACATTTGGAGAGAGTATGAATCACACATTGGGAGGTCCGGAGATTGCCTATTATGCAAATCTGGATGCTGTGTGGGAAAAAGCGAAGAAATTTGATATTGGCGTAGATATGACTTTGTTTGACCACTGGAATATAACAATAGACTATTTCTATGACAAACGTTACGATATATTTATGGAACGTCAGTCTTGGCCTAATTCTTTGGGTTATGGTAAAGCAAAACCTTGGGGAAATGTCGGTAAAATGGATAATAAGGGTGTGGAGTTCAGCCTTAATTATCATAAGAATTTCTCTAAAGATTTGGGGGCTAGTTTTCAGGCTAACCTGACATATAATAAAAATAAGTTGGTTTATAAAGACGAACCGGATTATCCTACTATTTGGAAGTCGGAAACAGGAAAACCATATTCCAGATTGACCGGATATATTTCGGAAGGACTGTTCCAGAGCCAGGAGGAGATAGATAACAGCCCGGAACAGATGGTAGGAAATAGCACTCCGAAGGTCGGTGATATCAAATACCGTGATTTGAATGGTGATGGAAAAATAACGGAAGACGACCAATGTATGATTTCCAAGTACGGTTCTGTTCCACGTTTGCAATATGGTTTCGGTGGTACCATTAATTATAAAAAATTCGACTTTGGTATTTTCTTCAGTGGTTCGGCATTGCGTTCCATTCTGATCAATGGTTTGGACCCCTTCCTTGAAGGGAATCGTATACCGAATAAGAATGTGTTGAAATTTATTGCAGATAATCACTGGTCGGTAGATAATCCGAATCCGAATGCCGAATATCCGCGTTTGGGATTGACGACCGGTGATATAGGTAATAATACGGTCAACAGTACTTATTGGTTGCGTAATGGTTCTTTCCTGCGTCTGAAGAATCTGGAAATCGGTTATAAAATTCCGTATGGGCGTATTTATGTCAGTGGTGCGAATCTGCTTCGTTTCAGCCCGTTTGATTTGTGGGATCCGGAATTGAGCAGTTGGAATAGCTATCCGTTGCAACGTACGGTCAATGTAGGTTTACAACTTAATTTCTAATAATCTAAATCATAGAAGATATGAATATTCTGAAAAATATAGTTCGAGTGGGTCTGATTGTGACTGCTCTTTCATTTAATTTAGTTTCTTGTGATTATCTGGATGTAGTTCCGCCTGAACAAGCAGGGCTACAGGATGCCACAAAGACCCGGAAAAGTACTTTAGGATTTCTGTTCACTTGTTATGCAGGACTTCAGGAAGATGATTCTCCTATTGGTCACACAAGTGCTCTTAATGGTTCCACAGATGAGTTTGCACTGCCGATAGAATGGCGGAACGATAGTGGAGCTTTTTGGGATGATTATGCATATAATTTAGTCTCGGCAGCCAATCCGGATGGACTTTGGGGTAATTATTATAAGTATATTGGTCAATGCTATCTTTTTTTACGTCAGGTCGAAAATAATCCCGGTGAAACCTTATTGCAGGAATGGTTACCGGGTGAAAAAGAACAGTGGTTGGCCGAAGCTCATTTTTTAATTGCTTATTATCATTTTGCATTACTGAGAAAATACGGTCCTATACCTGTTGTTACGGAATATGTACCTCAGAGTACTCCCTCTTCCGATTTTGGTGGAAGATATCATTATGATTATTGTGTTAACTGGATTGCATATCAACTTGATCTGGCAGCACAGAATTTGCCGCCGACCCGTGAGGGAACAGAATGGGGACGTGCTACTTCTACGATGGCTAAAGCTTTGAAAGCCCGTGTACTGATGTATGCTGCTTCTCCTCTTTGGAATGGTCAATTCCCTTTTTCTTCATGGAAGAATAAAGTGAATACTCCCGGGGATAAAGACTTTTTTGTAGGTGATGATGCTAAATATAAAGAATCTATCGGACGGGATGATTATGGCATTGAACTGGTAAGCAGCAGTTATAATGAGAAAAAATGGGAAAGAGCGATGGAGGCCTGTCAGAAGGCGTTGGATTTTGCGCTTAATGAGGGTGGATGCCGTCTTTATGGAACGGAAGCTTCTGATATGACATTGTATCAGACAGAACTGGGAAATAATGATAAGTGGTTACCTTATGTGCCGGGAAAGGAGGATAATAATATCCAGGAGAACAGAGAGTTCAAAGAAAGAGTGATGATGCTTCGTTATATGGTTGCTTCCCGCTATCCGCATAATAAGGAATTAATTTGGGGGCTAACCGGTAAGAATATTAATTCAAGAATACAGGGACGTATACCGGCGCATATATTCCAAACAGGTAATAAGACTTCTTGGGCAGGGGGATTTTCAGCTATTTCTCCGACGCTATATACCATTGAACATTTCTATACGGAAGATGGTGTGTTGCCTGAAGAGGCCGCTTCAACAGGCGATTTTGCTTCAAGAGCAGAATGGTTCCAAAAAGCAGGAATAGCAGGAAACAACAGAGAGGATATTATTAAACTTTGTGTGAACCGTGAACCGCGTTTTTACGCATGGATGGCGTTCGATGGTGGTGATTACGGTTCAAAGTTGTTGAAGGCCAGCAGTGGCGATGCAGGTTCGCCATGCGTTTTGAACATGAAGACTGCTGCAGGACATGGATACGACCTTACCAGAAGTCCGCGTAACTATAATGTTACAGGATTTATGACCCAAAAATATGTAAATCCGACAGCTCAATTTGTATTCGATGGTGGAGCTTTCCAGGCTGGAGATACCAAACCGATACCTCTTATACGTTTGGCAGAATTGTATCTGAATCTGGCGGAATGTCAGGCGAACGTAGGTGGTGCCAATCTGGCAAATGCTTTAGCCAACTTGAAGGAGGTTCGTGACCGTGCCGGTGTTCCCACGACTACGACTGTACCGGAACAGAGTAAATTAATTGAAATGATTCATAATGAGCGATTTATTGAGTTCTGGAATGAAGGCCATCGTTATCATGATGTGCGCCGTTGGGCGGAAGGTCAGAAATACTTTGGTGCTAAACGTGAGGGGTTGAACGCAATGGTGAAAGATGTACCGTTTGAAAAATTTAATGTAAGGACTACTATTGACCAGCCTTTCAGATGGAACGACCGTTTATATCTGGCTCCTATTCAGAATGCCGAAGTGTATAAAAACCCGCAAATGGTTCAGGCATACGGTTACTAATTGTATTATGAATTTAAAAAGCAAATTTATGAAGAAAAGTTTATTTATACCATTATTATGCGGATTGTCATTTGTCTATACGGCATGTGATGAATATGATGATACATATCCGAAAGAATATCATAAGATCTTGTCTTTGAAGCAAACCGGAGAAGAAAGTAAAATTCTTTATAACACCGGTCAGGATGCTTCTTTTGATATAACAATCATGAAGACCGGATGTGATCCGTCATTAACGGCTCAGGCTCAATTGACTGTATTGTCGGATGAAGCATTAAAGGAATACAATGAAAATTATACTATTTTGCCTTCAAATACCTATTCTATAGATGGCAGCGAGTTGATTTTTCAGTCCGATGAGAGATATAAAATGTCCAAAGTGGTGATGAAAACGAGTGCAATTCAAGCCTTGGTAGAACTTCCGGAAAATGCTGATAAGACTTTTGTATTGCCCATTTCATTGGTTAGTGCTACGGATTCTGTAAATTCTATGAATAATCTCTATGTCATGAAGCCTGTGATTACCACTCCGAAGCTGGAATTTAAAGTCTCTGAGGAAGAATGTGTCCAAGGGTTTATAAATAGTACGGATCCTGTTTTATTCACTATACCTATGGGGTTAGAGATAGACAACCAATGGGATTTCACGGCTAAGGTAGAAGTTGTGAATAACGATGGAAAGGAAGGATACTTGTCTTCTAGTTCAGTAACGCTGGAAAATGACGGTCTGGTAACGTTTGAGCCGGGAAAAGAAGCTTCATTGAAGGTGTCGGTATCGGCAGGAAGCGGTGATGATTTGACAAATCTGGTTGTAGGAGGACGAGTGGCTATTAAAATTACCGAAATAGAAGGAATTAATTTTGATTTTGATAGTCGGGAGTTTAATCTGACAGTGACAGGTAAAGAATATGAGTATAATAACAAAGGGTTGGATGCTTCTATGTTGAGTTTCAATTTCCCCGATTTTGTAGGTAATACAACTGCTGCGAGTTTGTTTGATAAAGATCCTGCAACGTATGTGCAGACTCCATTCCCTAATAGGAACTTTGTTAATACCGGCGGCACTAATCCTTATCTCCAATTGCAACTTCCGGAAGGAGTTACAGATTTTGCCATCTCATGGACACAGTGTTTACAAAATGAAGTCTCTTTATTGAGAGGATTTGATGTACTTTGGTCTGTTGATGGTACATTTGAGGATATTCCTAATGCTCGAAAGTCATATAGTGTGGCTGATTTGAGCGCGGCAGGTGCGGTTAACTTGGGAGCTTCTTTCACAACATCAGCTTGCCATTGTGATACCCCGGTTAAGTTTATACGTATAGTACAAACTTGGAATTGTGAGAGTACCACTGATGCAGGTGGAAGGTGGCAATTCCGATTGGCTGAACTTAAACTTTACGGAGTATCCATTAAATAAGATATATATCTGAAAAATAGCTTTATCCGTTGGTTGGTTTGAGTATAAAAGGATTCCGGCCAACGGATTTTTTATCAGTTAAATCTAATATTATTTATTATGGTAAATTTCTTGAAGACACACTTTGGTACCATGTTGACAGTGCTATGCGTCCTATTACTTTTTACTGCTTGCAGTGACGATGAAGAGGTGATAGATCCCTTTCTAAAAACAGACTTGATTGGTGAAACAATCAATTTGGGTTCGGATGCCGTAGAAGCATTTGACGTGAAAGTAATAACGAACCGGAGAGACTGGGAAATTGCTTCTTTAGGAGTTGTTCAATGGTGTAATTACGAAATCATTCCGGATGGAGAAAATGCTATCATTCGTTTTTCCGTTGCCGAGAATGAGGAAGCCACGCAACGTGAGACAGAATACCGGTTAACGGCACCAGGTTGCCAGCCTTTGAAAATAAAAATTGTTCAATTAGGAACAGAATATGCGATTCTTTTTGATCAGTCCACCCCTAGGAAAGTGACACAGGAGGGTGAAGAATTTTTGTTGACTGTAACTTCTAATGTCGCTAATGAACCTACGATAGAGGCTGATATGGAAGGCTGGGTTGAAATAATAGAACAACCGATAGTGACAAGAACTTTTTCAGACAAGATTTTTAAGGTTACAGTACATAAGAACATCACGTTTCAGAATCGCACGGGGCATATTAAATTTGTCTCAACTGCGTTAAAAGACCCCGTAGTTTTTACTATCATTCAGGAGAAAGCCTCCACTGAAGGTATGGGTGATACGAAATTGAAGGTAAAAAGCGCGGAACTTATAGAAGGCAATGTTTACGGCAATCAGGATGTCAGTAAAACTATTGATGGAGACTATTCGACAAATTATAGTAGTGCCTCACTAGGTTCGCCGGAAGCCAATAGAGGACATTCTATTATCATTGAATATACATTGGAACAGCCCGAAAACATAGGTTATGTTCGTTTGATGCAACGTTCGAACAATGATAAAAATTCTCTTTTTGCCAGTGGAGGTGTTTCGGTTTTGAAAGAAGGCGAAACTACTTGGAATGAGGAAATCGGTTTTGTAGCCGCACAAATGGCGGGAGCGGCTGTTGATATTAGTGTTAATAGCCTTCAAGTGAGTAAAGTGCGTGTACGTATCGATCGGATGACGCCTGGAATTGATAACGTCAATGTGGCTCTGGCCGAGTTCGAGTGTTATCAGTATTCGGATAATACAAATGACATTTTGGAAGCGCAAAAGTTCTTTACGGACGAGACCTATTCGGAATTAAAGGGTACAGTGACTTCAGAAAGCCTTAAGGAGATCAAGACCGCCGTTATTTATCAATTAGCGAAAGAGTTGCTGGAAGGGAAATACGATAAAAAATTTCGTTTTAGTACCTACCATTCTTGCAAGAGTCCTGAAATAGTGGCAGAAGAACTGACTATAGGCTCAAGAAGTATATATGATAATCCGACGGGAATCTATTTTACGCAGGGAGAGCCGGTGCTGGTTTTCGTTATGTACAAAGGAGCAAGCAATACCCCGCTGAGTCTTGCTATTGCCGATTATAGGGAAGGTGGAAAGAAAAGCGTGATCTCCTTGCGGGGAGGTTTGAATGTGATTACTCCGGCAAATTCGGGTAATGGCTATATTCAATATTGGACGAGAGATGATGCCGGAGATACAGATGTCGATATTCATTTTTGTTTCGGTAAACAGATTGGCTATTGGGATGTAAGACGTGGTGATACGGATGCCACTTGGCCGGAAATATTGGAGAGGGCTAAGAGAAGTGCGGTGGATATTCCGAATGCGATGATGGATATTCTGGGACAAAGAGTACACTTGCAGAATACGGTGAATGCCTTTGCCAAATGTGCGCCAAACGCAATTCAGGCAGTAGTCGATATGCACGACCGTATGTTGGATTTTGAATATTTGATGATGGGACTGGTGAAAAACAATGCTGTGCCTGCTAACCGCTTTTTTGGCGTCCGTTCTTGGGGAGGAAGTCCTAATTGGAACGGAGTATGTGCCAATTATCCCAACACGGAAGATGCGATGTTGGTTCCGAAGGTCTTTTATAGAAAGAATAATGTATGGGTTTTCGGACATGAGTTTGGACATGGCAACCAGGTTGCCCAGATGAAAGGCAATGGTTGGACGGAAGTGACCAATAATCTTTACTGTTCATTTGCTCAGTATATGATGAGAAACGATCCGTTGAGTGAAGGCTATCTGAGACTGGAACATGAATCCTTCAAGCGTCCGGGAGCACGTTCGGCTTTGGCGGGCGGGCGTATAAATGCTTTCTTGAACGAAGCTTTGGTTGCCCATAAATCGTACTTCATGCAAGTGGCAACTATTTCCACCGACAAACCGGGCGTATGGGAATCTGATCCGTTTGTGAAATTAATCCCTTTATGGCAAATGACTATGTATTTTATGGCAGCGGATATAAAACCTGATTTTTGGCCTGATGTGCATTGGGCGGCTATCCATGATAATGACAAGAGTTACTCTCCGGGGCGGAGGTATGTGAATTTCATGAAACGTGCTATTGACGCTTCGGGACTGAATCTTTGCGGATTCTTCGAGGGTATGGGGCTACTGAAAGTATTTGATAATGTGAAGGTGGATGACTACACGGTTGCTACCATAAATATAACGCAGGAAATGGTAGATGAAGTGAAAGCTTACGGAGAAGGAAAACCATTGCCTTCAGGCGGTATGCAATACATCTCGGCCAACAGCGTGGAAGCATTCAAGAGCAAAAGTAACGTAGAAGGAACATTTAATTCCGGGATTACCAAAGGAACTGATTATGTCACGGTAGACCATGCTATATGGAAGAATGTAGTTGCTTTTGAAACATATAAAGGCAAAGAACTGACTGATATTTGTATAGTCGGTACTGGTGACGTGACTAATAAGACAACTCGTGTGGATTATCCTACCGGAGCGACTCGGATTGAGGCGGTAGGTTGGGATGGAAGTCGGACTTTGGTGACCGGCAGTAGATAAAAAAGAGAAAAGCCTTCGATCAATCAGGATAATAACTTAACACATACACTAATCGATCATATGAGCTACTGTTTTAATATTCAAGTAGAGATGCGGAAAAGCATTCTTACTTGAATATTAAAACAGAGCTCTGTTTTTAGAATACAGGCATTTGCCAGATGAACCCTACTGAAACCCGGTTGGTACTGTAATTCTCCTGTCCCAGCACCTTGGCACGGGAAGTGAAATCGTAGGACCGTCCTACATACGTGACGAAGAAATGCAGGTTGGTTTCCATTGGATAAAACTCGATACCGGCAAGGTATCCCCATGAAGTGCTGTAATTCCCCTTCTCTATTCCTTCGGACGCCTTTGTAACCGAAGCCGTTTCATACATACCTTTCACGAAAGCGTTCCATTTCGGCAGGAATCGGTAATTACATTTGGCAACTACGGACAGATAACCCGCATCGAATGCATTATGTCCGCCCGGACGACCGACAATGTTCGTGATAATGCCTTTCCGGTCAATATCTTCCTTTGAATACATGAAGTCGACGAACGCGTTCCATTTGCCGAGATTCAGCTCGTTTCCCACTGCATAATAGTACATATTATGACTTTTGGCTTCGTTCATGACGGAAGCCGACCAACGGGTTTTGAATACATTATTGAAATTACCGTTCCAGTTCAGCGTGTAAACCAGCGGCATTTTGCCCGACTTCAAATCGGGGATATTCCCTTCGGCGTCTTCCGTGATTCCGTACGTACTGTCGAAAGAACTGTTGCGGCTGTTCAATATCTGTAAGTTCAGCTGCTGATCGGGCGTGATATTATAACCGACATTCAATCCCGTCATAAAATTACTCATATAATCAATCATGTCGCAGTATTGGTAGACATCAATCGGGTTCAGGTCGAACTCGAAACCACCGTATGCGGCACATTGTTTTCCGGCAAAAAGACTGAATTGGTCGTTTAACTGAATTCCGATACCGGCGTAGTCGATAGAAGTCGGCAGATTGTCAATCATGCCGTTGGCATCATTCGAGCGGTTGAGGCGCTGGCGGTAACGGTATGACAGCCAGTTGTTGATATTCCCTTTCGCTTCGATGCGGAGCTGGTGCATATTAAAATCACCTTCCTGAAATCCATCCCGGAAGTGGGCGTCAAAACTACCTTGCATATTCAGGTATAAATTGAACTTATCCGTCTTTTTCTTTACGTTCGTCAGTTCTTCGAACAGGGGAGTATCGGGGGAGAACTTGTCCTTCTTTTCCGCATTTTGCGCATACACTCCTCCTATGCTACCCGCAAGAAGCAGCATAAAAATCAAATTTTTCATAAGTCAGTCCGGTTTTTAGTATTCGTTAAAGTACTGTTGAATTAGCTTCCAGTCCGTGGTCTTGGTAAGAGCGAGCATCAACAATACGCGCGACTTTTGCGGATTCAATTCCTGTGAAGCGACAAACTGATACTTGGCATCATCCACTTCCGCGTCAAGCGTGGTAGGACCTGTCGGGACACGGGAAGAACGAACCACCAGGATACCTTTTCTACGTGCGTCGGTCAGTACCGGGAAGATATTCTTGTGGATATTTCCGTTTCCTACTCCGGCATGGATGATTCCTTTGTATCCGTGTGTCAGTAGCGGAGTCACCATATCTGCCTCGATGTTGGAGTAGCTGTATACGATACCGACTTTAGGCAATGAAGTGAGGTGAGTCACATCAAATACGGATTGAGTGGTATGTTTCTTCAATGTCACCTGGTTATAGAAAACCTGTCCGTTCAGCACATAACCCAGTGCGCCGGAGTTGGGGGCCTGGAAAGTCTGTACGTCGACGGTATTCATTTTCACGGTACTTTCCGCTCCGAGGATCAGGCCGTTCATGGCAACCAGCACACCTTTATCTTTAGATTCCTTGGCGGCGGCAGTGACTACGGCATTGTAAAGATTCAACGGGCCGTCGGCACTTAGCGCGGTAGACGGACGCATGGCACCTACCAGCACGACAGGTTTGTCACTCTTGACAGTCAGGTTCAGGAAGTAAGCAGTTTCTTCCATGGTGTCCGTTCCGTGAGTGATAACGATTCCGTCGATATCCGGACGTTTCAGCAACTCGTTGATTTTCTTGGCAAGTGTCAGCCAGACTTCGTCGTTCATGTCCTGCGAACCGATTCTCACAATCTGCTCGCCTGTCACGTTGGCGATGTCCTTTATTTCGGGCACTGCATCAAGCAATGCGCCGATAGCAACCTGTCCTGCTGTGTAGCTGGTTCCGGTGGCGGAGCTTCCTGTACCCGCAATAGTTCCTCCGGTGGCAAGGATATGAATATTCGGTTTTGCGGCAAAAGCCATTGCAACGGTACATAGTAGTGCGACTACTACCAGACCAAATCTCTTGAATTGTTTCATAACTGAATGATGTTTAGGTTAATAATATATAGTTAGAATATTTGTATAAAGAGCAATCCCAAAGCAATCGCCACGACCGTAGACACCAGTCCGGGCATCATGAACGAATGATTCAACACATATTTACCGATTTTTGTTGTCCCCGTCCGGTCGAAATTTATGGCGGCCACTACGGTAGGGTAGTTCGGAATAAAGAAATATCCGTTTACTGCCGGGAACAGGGCAATCAGCATATAAGGCGAAATGCCCAACGCAATCCCAAGCGGCACCAATGCCCGCACGGTGGCTGCCTGGCTATATAGCAGGATGGACATCACGAACAGGGCGATACCGAACAACCACGGCATCTGACGGACAATTCCCTCAATAGAGAAAGTAAGCTGTGCCATATTCCCCTGAAGAAAAGTATCTCCCATCCAGGCGATACCGAAGATGGCGATGACAGCTTGCATCCCGGCCGGGAATACAGAACCCTGCGTTGCCTTGATACCGTCCGTCCGGGTCACTATCAGGATAATGGCGGCAGCCGATAACATGACAATTTCGATGATAGAGGACATTCCCAATGTAATTATCTCTCCATCGATAAGGAAGCTGGGACGCATCCCTTCGAAAGAACCGAAAAGGACGATGAAGGCAGTCGCCAATATAAAAATGATAACGGAAAGCATGGCGGAACGTTTGTTCTTTACGTCTTGAATCTCCACCTTCTTGCTATTGAAGAGACCTTCTTTCAGGCGTTTCTGATATTCGGGGTCTTCCACCAGTTCTTTGCCGACTTTCATGGAGAATAATGCGCCTACCAACACGCCTACTATTGTAGCGGGAATTGTGATTTTAAGGATGTCGAACAGAGTGATGTCAAAACCGGCCAATAGTCCGAGTAACGCAACGGTAGCGGCGGAAATAGGACTTGCCGTAATAGCCTGCTGGGAAGCGATCACCGCAATGCCGAGCGGACGTTCCGGACGAATCTTGGTTTCGGTGGCGACTTCTGCAATGACCGGCAGTACGGAATAGGCCACGTGCCCCGTTCCTGCAACGAACGTGAAAAGGTAAGTCACCAACGGGCTCAACAGTGTGACGTGTGACGGGTTTTTACGGAGCAAATGTTCTGCCAGTTTCACCATATAATCCAGTCCTCCGGCGGCTTGCATACAGGAAGCTGCCGAGATAACGGCGGCAATCATCAACATGACGTCGATAGGAGGGGCGGTAGGCTGTAAACCAAAAACGAACGTGAGTATCGCCAATCCGACGCCTCCCATAACACCGAGCCCGATACCTCCCAGGCGTGCGCCAATAATAATGGCTGTCAGAACAAATGCTAATTGTAATATCATAGGTTGTTGTTTTAAGTTCGAAACAAAGATAAGTGATTTCTCTCTTTGTATTTTCTTTTTCTTGTATTAACAACAAAAAAGTTATTGAATAGTTTTTGCATATTTATTAAAACAATAACCTTTCTCGTTGGTTATATAAGTACTAACCAAAATGTTATTGTTATAAAACAACCGATATGGAACAGAATTTATCAAAAAAAACTCGTACAGAAAGCGACTTGATAGGTAGTCGTGAAGTGCCGGAAAGTGCACTGTACGGAGTGCAGACACTCCGTGGTATTGAAAACTTTCGCATCAGTAAGTTTCACTTGAATGAATATCCTCTGTTTATTCAGGCATTGGCTATTACAAAAATGGGAGCTGCCGTTGCCAATCGCGAACTGGACTTGTTGACGGAAGAACAGGCGGACGCTATCTTGAAGGCCTGTAAAGAAATACTGGAAGGGAAACATCACGACCAGTTCCCGGTAGACATGATTCAGGGAGGCGCGGGTACTACTACGAATATGAACGCCAACGAAGTGATTGCCAACCGTGCGTTGGAATTAATGGGACATCAGCGAGGGGAGTATCAATACTGTTCGCCCAACGATCATGTGAACCGTTCGCAGTCTACCAATGACGCTTATCCTACCGCCATTCACATCGGACTGTACTACACCCACCTCAAACTGGTAAAACATTTTGAGGTACTGATTGAATCTTTCCGCAAGAAAGCAACAGAATTTGCCCATGTCATCAAAATGGGGCGTACCCAACTGGAAGACGCTGTACCGATGACACTCGGACAGACTTTCAACGGCTTTGCAAGCATTCTCCGGCATGAAGTGAAGAACCTCGATTTTGCCGCACAGGATTTTCTGACAGTCAATATGGGTGCTACGGCTATTGGAACCGGAATCACCGCCGAACCGGAATATGCCGAAAAGTGTATCGCCGCTTTGCGTAAGATAACGGGACTGGATATAAAACTGGCGGATGATCTGGTGGGGGCCACCTCGGATACTTCCTGCATGGTAGGCTATTCGGCTGCAATGAGGCGTGTGGCTGTCAAGATGAATAAGATATGTAATGACTTGCGTTTGCTGGCTTCCGGCCCGCGTTGCGGATTGGGAGAAATCAATCTGCCCGCCATGCAGCCCGGCTCTTCCATTATGCCGGGAAAGGTGAATCCTGTCATTCCCGAAGTGATGAATCAGGTAGCCTACAAAGTGATAGGAAACGACCTTTGTGTGGCAATGAGCGGTGAAGCCGCCCAAATGGAACTGAACGCAATGGAGCCCGTAATGGCGCAGTGCTGTTTCGAGTCTGCCGATTTATTGATGAATGGGTTCGATACTTTGCGTACTTTATGTATCGACGGTATCACGGCAAATGAGGATAAATGCCGTAGAGATGTACACAACAGTATCGGAGTAGTGACCGCACTGAATCCGGTAATCGGCTACAAGCATTCTACAAAAATAGCCAAAGAAGCGTTGGAAACAGGAAAGGGAGTTTATGAACTTGTCCTTGAACATGACATCCTTTCCAAAGAAGACCTGGACACTATCCTCGAACCGGAAAATATGATAAAACCGGTGAAACTGGATATTCATCCGAACCATTGATTGATGTGATAGTAAGTGGAATTTGATTCAATAGGTAAGTCGCCGGGCAGATGTCATATCTGTGCCGGCGACTTTCATTATTTCTTACTTTTTCCCCTCTCGGGAATAATTGCTAACTTATCCGGCAAAATGGTTATTGCTTATCCCTCCGGAAGTAACGACCTTTGCATTATCATTTAAAGATGAACCTGGCAAGGTCTAATCAGAACCAATTAAAAGTATATAGATATGAATGCATTTGATGTTATTATTATCGGTTTCGGTAAGGGCGGAAAGACCCTTGCGGCAGAGTTTGCAAAGCGTGGGCAGAAGGTTGCCATTATTGAACGTTCGGACAAGATGTACGGGGGAACGTGTATTAATATAGGGTGTATTCCCACAAAGACATTGGTGCATCAGGCAAAAATGGCTTCGGCTCTGAAGGACGCCACATTTGAAGAAAGAAGTGAGTTCTACCGGAATGCTGTCTCTGTGAAGGAGTCCGTGACAAGTGCATTGCGAAACAAGAATTACCATAATCTGGCGGATAACCCCAATGTGACCGTCTATACAGGCATAGGTTCTTTTGTTTCCGCCGATGTGGTTGCTGTCCGCATGGCTACGGAAGAAATACGGTTGACATCAAAGCAGATCATTATCAATACGGGAGCGGAAACGGTGATTCCTCCTATTGAGGGAGTTGCGGGTAATCCGTTTGTCTATACCAGCACCTCGATTATGGAACTGGCCGACCTTCCCCGTCGTCTGGTCATTATCGGCGGCGGTTATATCGGTTTGGAGTTTGCGTCTATGTATGCTTCGTTCGGTTCGCAGGTGACGGTGCTCGAAAGTTATCCGGAACTGATAGCCCGTGAGGACCGCGATATTGCTGCAAGCGTAAAAGAGACATTGGAGAAGAAAGGTATTGTTTTCCGGATGAACGCCAAGGTGCAGTCGGTGAATCGTGTTGAAGATAAAGCAATCGTCACTTTCGCCGATTCGCAGACTAACGAGGTGTTTGTGCTTGAAGCCGACGCGGTGTTGCTGGCCACCGGACGGCGGCCTAACACGAAAGACTTGAATCTGGAAGTGGCCGGAGTAGAGGTGGATGTGCGTGGAGCTATCATTGTCGATGAATACCTGAAAACGACTAATCCGAATATACGCGCCGTAGGCGATGTGAAAGGCGGATTGCAATTTACTTATATCTCATTGGATGATTACCGGATTGTCCGTGAAGACTTATTCGGCGATAAAGAACGGCGGACGGGCGACCGTAATCCGGTCAGTTACTCTGTCTTTATCGACCCGCCATTGTCCCGTATCGGTCTGAATGAAGAGGAAGCCCGCTGGCAGAATCGGGATATTATTGTGAAGAAGTTACCCGTTATGGCAATACCGAGAGCCAAGACATTGGGAGAAACGGACGGCCTGTTGAAAGCTATCATTGATAAGAATACGGGAAAAATATTAGGCTGTGTATTGTTTGCCCCCGATTCCGGTGAGGTAATCAACACGGTTGCTGTCGCCATGAAGACAGGGCAGGATTATACTTTCCTGCGTGATTTCATATTTACTCACCCCAGTATGAGTGAAGCATTAAATGATTTGTTCTCATAATAGCAAGAGGCTATCTAAAAGTCGGTAGTAACTCCATTCTCCTCCTTCGGGAAGGAGGAGTCCCCGTAGGGGGAGGTGGTAGGTGAATGCGTAAGTCGGTTATTATCAGCATTGTGTGTCCACCTACCACCCCGGCTTTCAGCCACCCCTCCTTCCCGAAAGGAGGGGAATGGAGATACTACCGACTTGCTAAATTACCACCAAATTTGCAGAAGTACGCCTCTCCTTCCTTATTAGCCAATATATAATCTAACCACTTGTTTCCTGCGGCGCAACTTTAGTTTCAAAGGCTGGAAACTCTAGTTCCAAAGGCAGGAAACCTTAGTTTCAAAGGTGAGAAACTTTAGTTTCTAACGCTTGAAACTAAAGTTTCAGAGCCTTGAAACCAATCGTTTCATGCCTTGAAGCACTTTGTTTCTCACCGGGAAACAGAAATTGCCCCTAGTTACCGCTTTCGTTTACAGTAGATTTTATCCAAATTAGCAGGTGATAGGTGATAGATGAGGTGATAGGTTGCAAACAACCTATCACCGTTCTGAAAGCATGATGAATAAAGGGATTCGCAAAGTAGGTGATAGGTTGAAAGAGGATTTTCGTTTTTTTATATGGAAGAGAGTAGTCGGATAATACAGAACTTCCTGTATTTATTCCTGTATTTCTGCTGCATTTCAAAAAAAAGATATATCTTTGTCATACGCTTTCTGCTCATCAGCGTGATGAAATTGGCAGAAGGCGTTTTTATTTCCTAATGGAGTAAAAGTGTATTATCTCTCACTTCTGAAATCTAGCAGTTTCTATTTAGGAGAGAGATGATACAACAGATACTCCACGTGAATGGCTGTATATCAACATATCAGTTAGAGATGTGTTATATATAAATGCATGGCGTGGATGTCTGTTGTTATCATTATCTTCCTAAAGGTTTGCTAGGCCGCAGAAGTGGATAATGGTGCAGCAGCATTCACGTCTTTTTTGTATCCGGTCGGTTTCATAAACCTTCAACATACTCTAGCCAGTTCCCGCCAGCTGGACTGCAAAAAGCGTGAATGCTCGTTGTGCTAATAAACATGAATAAAGTATTATTCATTCCCTTATTGTATGACACATAAAAGAACAAACGCTATGGCACAATGGATTAGCATAGAAGAAGCAGCTGTGAAATATGGATTTGAGGCAGAATACCTCTGGGTTCTGATAGAAATGAGAGAAATCATAGTAGACTACCAAAGACCCGATGTTGACTTTATAGACGACAGAAGCATTCAGGATTTTGTAGAACGGAACAGACTGGGGGCTACACAGATGTATATCGATAAACTGGAACGATTATGCATAGATAAGTCCCGGCTTTGTTCAATATACACGTCACTTTTAGGCAAGCAGGACAAGGAAATCACAATATATAAAGGAGCAAAAGTCTTATATGACGTATTGCAAGCCAAGTGGCTGAGACAATGCGCCCGCATGCGGAAGTTAGAAAAAGAACTTGCATTGGCGCAAACCGCCTGTCGTGCCTGTTGGTTCAAAAGATTCTGTATGAGAATCCGGAAATGAAATTAAACTATCAGAGAAGGCGCGGGAATAGGAGTGGATGAACAATAGCGACTTTGAGCGAACAAAAAACCGATAAATTGTGTTTATTTATTCTAATTATATATCTTTGTCCCGAATTATAAACACGTAAATTTATGAAAAAGATTTTTGGTGCTTTATTGATTGCTGTATGTATTGGTATGGCAATGCCTGCTCAGGCTCAAATACATTTTGGTGTAAAGGGAGGTTTGAACTTGTCAAAAGCGAGCTTCTCTAATGTGAAAGAAAACTTTAAGAAGGATAATTTTACCGGCTTCTTTATTGGCCCAATGGCTGAGTTTAATATTCCAATCGTAGGGTTGGGGGTAGATGCTGCGTTGCTTTTTGCCCAAAGAGGTATCAAGGTTTCTGATGCCGACGCGGATGTTACTGTGAAGCAGAACGGTATTGATATCCCGGTTAACTTGAAGTATAACATCGGCTTGGGTAGCCTAGCCGGTATTTATCTGGCTGCCGGTCCTGATTTTTATTTCGACTTTGAAAAGAAAACCGGAATCGACAAGAAGAAGGCGGAAGTAGGTATCAATGTAGGTGCCGGTCTGAAGTTGCTGAACCATTTGCAGGTGGGAGCTAATTATAATATCCCATTGGGCGACACTGCTGATATTGACGGCGGCGGTTCCTATAAAACCAAGACTTGGCAGGTATCTGTTGCTTATATTTTTTAGCGGATAATTTACTTTAACATAGTAGAACAAGAGGCTTTCGACTGTCGGAAGCCTCTTTTTTTATATCTTTGTGCCTGCAATGAAAAAGTATGTAGATGTCATATTACCGCTTCCGCTTCCAAAGAGCTTTACTTACTCTTTGCCGGACGAGTGTGCGGAAGAAGTGAAGATCGGTTGCCGCGTGGTAGTTCCTTTCGGACGGAAGAAGTTCTATACGGCTATCGTTCTTAATGTTCATTATTGTGCTCCGACGGAGTATGAGGTGAAGGACATATCTGCATTGCTGGATGCTTCTCCTATATTATTGCCTGTTCAATTCAAGTTTTGGGAGTGGATAGCCGATTATTATCTCTGTACGCAAGGGGATGTTTATAAGGCGGCGCTGCCTTCGGGATTGAAACTCGAAAGCGAAACGATTGTAGAGTATAATCCCGATTTTGAAGCGGATGCACCATTGCCGGAACGTGAACAGCGCATTCTGGATTTGCTTGCCGTGGATGCACAGCAGTGTGTCACTAAGCTGGAGAAGGAGAGCGGGATAAAAAATATTCTGACTGTCATCAAGTCGCTGCTCGATAAAGAAGCGATTTTTGTAAAGGAGGAGTTGAGGCGTACTTATAAACCCAAGACGGAGGCGCGGGTGCGGCTTGCGGGTTCGGCGGATGAAAAACGGTTGCATATACTGTTTGATATCCTGTCGCGTGCCCCGAAGCAGTTGGCATTGTTGATGAAATATGTGGAATGTTCGGGGATTCTGGGAAATGAAGTCCCGAAAGAAGTCTCCAAGAAAGAACTGCTGCAACGCGCCAATGTGTCGCCTTCCATTCTGAACGGTCTGGTAGAGAAAAAGATATTTGAGATTTATCATCATGAGATCGGCCGGTTGAACCAGCAGGTGAAGGAGGTCGTCGAACTGAATACGTTGAATGAGTTTCAGCAACGGGCACACGATGAAATCGTACAGTCCTTCCGGGAAAAGAATGTCTGCCTGCTTCATGGGGTGACGTCCAGTGGTAAGACGGAAGTATATATTCATCTGATAGAAGAAACTATTCGTCAGGGAAAGCAAGTATTGTATTTGTTGCCAGAGATTGCCCTGACTACCCAGATTACAGAACGTCTGCAACGGGTTTTCGGCTCTCGGCTGGGCATTTATCACTCTAAGTTTCCCGACGCCGAACGGGTGGAGATATGGCGGAAACAGTTGGGAGAAAATGGCTATGATATTATTTTGGGAGTCCGTTCTTCCGTTTTCCTCCCTTTCCGGAACCTGGGACTGGTGATTGTGGACGAGGAACACGAGAATACTTATAAGCAGCAAGACCCTGCTCCCCGTTATCATGCACGTAGCGCAGCTATTGTACTGGCTGCCATGTATGGAGCTAAAACACTGTTGGGAACGGCTACTCCTTCTATCGAGACATGGCAGAACGCGACGGACGGAAAATACGGCTTTGTCCAACTGAAAGAACGCTATAAAGAGATTCAGTTGCCGGAGATTATCCCGGTAGATATCAAGGAACTGCACCGTAAGAAACGAATGGTCGGACAGTTCTCGCCTTTGCTGGTACAATATATGAAAGAAGCCCTGGAACAGAAGGAACAGGTGATTCTTTTCCAGAACCGTCGCGGCTTTGCTCCCATGATAGAATGCCGTACTTGCGGCTGGGTGCCGAAGTGCAAAAACTGTGATGTGAGCCTGACTTACCACAAAGGAATCAATCAACTGACCTGTCACTATTGCGGCTATACCTATCAACTTCCGAAGGCCTGTCCCGCTTGCGAAGGTACGGAACTGGTGAACCGCGGCTTTGGTACGGAAAAGATTGAGGACGACATCAAAATCCTTTTCCCCGAAGCAGCCGTGGCGCGTATGGATTTGGATACCACCCGCACCCGCTCTGCTTACGAAAAGATTATTGCAGACTTTGAACAGGGAAAGACCGATATTCTGATCGGTACGCAAATGGTGTCGAAGGGTTTGGACTTCGACCATGTAAGTATCGTCGGAATACTGAATGCCGATACGATGTTGAATTATCCCGATTTCCGTTCTTACGAACGTGCCTTCCAGCTAATGGCACAAGTAGCGGGACGCGCCGGGCGTAAGAATAAACGCGGACGTGTGATACTCCAGACCAAGAGTATCGACCACCCTATTATTCATCAGGTGATTGCCAATGACTATGAAGATATGGTAGGCGGGCAACTGGCGGAACGTCAGATGTTCCACTATCCTCCTTATTATCGCCTGGTATATGTTTATCTGAAAAATCATAATGAGTCGTTGCTGGATCAAATGGCGGCGGTAATGGCCGGCAAGTTGAGGGCAGTATTCGGCAACCGGGTGCTGGGACCGGATAAACCTCCTGTTGCCCGTATCCAGACACTGTTCATCAAAAAGATCGTTGTGAAGATAGAACAGAATGCCCCAATGGGGCGTGCCCGGGAACTGCTTTTGCGCATTCAACGGGAGATGATAGAGGATGAGCGTTATAAGTCCCTGATAGTCTACTATGATGTAGACCCTATGTGATAAAAGAAATTATTCCCCCTTATTAATAAACCTTGTATTAATTTAATTAACTAACCATGAAACGATTTACAATTTTTTCTCTGACTTGTTTCCTTAGCATGGGTTCTGTGTTTGCCCAGCAAGGAGTAACCCAGTGCGGCGTTCCGACAGGACAACCGAAGTTCCCTTTACAGGCTTATCAGGAATTGCCTGACCCTGCAGCACCTTCCGAAAAAGAATGGGCGGCAGTCACGGCACCGCAAGTGTCGTGGGGAACAATTGATGTCCGCTACGCGAAACATCAGCTTCCGGCTTTGAAGAAAACCACGAACACCTCTCTGAAAGGCTGGCGCGGCGAACGTGTGAATGCCCAAGCGGTCGTGTGGACAGGCACGGAGCTGAAGGACTTGAATTTCAGCTTTACCGATTTTAAGGATAAGAAGGGGAACTCTCTTTCGGGAGATGCGTTGACAGCCGGCTTTGTCCGCTACGTCATGACGGACGAACTGAACAAAGACGGAAGAGGTGCGTGCGGCTATCGGAAGTCGGTGGACTTTGACTCTCTATTGGTAGCCGATCCGATTGACTCGGAACTGAAAACGATGGCTTTGCCTGCTCGTACTGTTCAGCCTATCTGGGTACAATGCTGGATTCCCCAGTCTGCGGTTCCCGGAACTTATAAAGGACAGTTATTGGTTAACGACGGCTCGAATCTGTTACAGCGCCTCAATCTTGAGATTACGGTTTCTTCCCGCGTACTTCCCCAACCCTCGGAATGGGCTTTTCATCTGGATTTGTGGCAAAGCCCGTATGCCGTAGCCCGTTATTATCAGGTGCCTTTATGGAGCCAGGAACATCTGGACGCTATGCGCCCTCTGATGAAAATGCTGGCAAATGCCGGGCAGAAGATTATTACGGCTACTTTGACTCATAAACCCTGGAACGGGCAGACGGAAGATTATTTCGACACAATGGTGACTTGGATAAAACGTGCAGACGGTACGTGGACGTTTGACTATACCATTTTTGACCGTTGGGTGGAATTTATGATGAGTGTCGGCATTGACAAGCAGATAAACTGTTATTCAATGGTTCCCTGGAAACTGTCTTTCCAGTATTACGACCAGGCTACGAACTCGTTGAAATTTGTGAAGACCGCACCGGGCGAACAGGCTTATGAAGAAATGTGGGTGGCAATGCTTACTTCTTTTGCAAAACACCTCAAAGAAAAAGGCTGGTTTGATATTTGTACGATTGCTATGGATGAGCGCCCAATGGACGTAATGCAGAAGACTCTGAAAGTGATTCGTAAGGCTGATCCGGATTTTAAAGTTTCACTGGCAGGAAATTATCATGCGGAAATTGAGCCGGATTTGTATGATTATTGCATTGTGATCGGTCAGAACTATCCCGAAGATGTACGTCTCCGCCGTAAAGCCGAGAATAAGCGCACTACCTATTATACTTGCTGCACGGAAGCACACCCCAATACGTTTACTTTCTCCGACCCGGCCGAAGCTGCCTGGATGAGTTTCTATTCTTCAAAGAAGCATCTGGACGGTTATCTGCGTTGGGCGTACAACAGTTGGCCGTTGGAGCCGTTGCTCGATTCCCGTTTCCGTACCTGGGCAGCCGGAGATACTTATCTGGTATACCCCGGAGCACGTAGCTGTATCCGTTTCGAACGTTTGATCGAAGGAGTACAGGCACATGAGAAAATAAATATTCTTCGTCAGGAGTTTGAGAAGAACGGAAATAAAGCCGGGCTGAAGAAGATTGAGAAAATGCTGGCTCCGTTCAACTTGGGAGATATGCCGGAGATTCCGGCAGCTGTCACCGTGAACCGGGCGAATCAGATTTTGAACTCATTCTAACCGGCGTAACACCGGAGCAAGGTTTCCTTGTGGCATATTGTCAAGTATTAAAAGTTTATTATGAAGAAAATATTATTTGTTTGCTTGGGAAATATCTGCCGTAGTTCTACGGCAGAGGGTGTAATGCTTCATTTAATAGAGGAGGCGGGACTGGAGAAAGAGTTTGTGATAGACTCCGCCGGAATCCTGTCTTACCATCAGGGAGAATTGCCGGACAGCCGGATGCGTGCCCACGCTGCCCGTCGGGGGTATCAACTGGTGCATCGTTCACGCCCGGTACGGACAGAGGACTTTTATAATTTTGATCTGATTATCGGTATGGATGACCGTAATATTGAGGACCTGAAAGATAAAGCTCCCTCTCCCGAAGAATGGAAGAAGATTCACCGCATGACGGAATATTGCAACCGTATCCCCGCAGATCATGTCCCCGACCCCTACTATGGTGGGGTCGAAGGTTTCGAGTATGTGCTGGATATTTTGGAAGATGCCTGTTCCGGCCTGCTTATTTCTTTAACTCAGGATAACTGATCCGGGTATGATAAGCAATCTTTAGTTTTTCTTTGAATACAGTTTTTATTGTGGCAATATCTTTGAAAGTAATAGGGCATTCCTTGAAGTAGCCCTCTGTAACCTGGGAGTCAATAATCTTGTCGACCAGGTTACTTATACTTTCTTCCGTATATTCCGGCAGACTGCGTGAAGCTGCTTCTACGGCATCCGCCATCATCAGGATGGCCTGTTCTTTAGTAAACGGGTTCGGACCGGGATAAGTGAATAATTCTTCGTTCGGCTCCTCGTCCGGATGTTCGTTTTTCCACGAGATATAGAAATATTTTGTTTTCCCCCGTCCATGATGCGTACTGATAAAGTCTTTGACGGCTTTAGGCAGATTGTGTTTGTCGGCTAGTTTTAATCCGTCCGTGACATGACTGATCACGACCTGTGCACTCTGTTCGTAGCTCAGGTTCTTGTGCGGATTGACCCCTCCCGACTGGTTCTCGGTGAAGAAAGCCGGATTCTCCATTTTTCCGATATCGTGGTACAAAGCTCCCGTACGTACGAGCTGGCTTTTCGCACCGACGCGGATAGCTGCTTCTGCCGCAAGATTGGCTACCTGCATGGAGTGCTGGAAAGTTCCCGGTACCGTCTCGGACATCTGGCGCAGTAAGTCATTATTGATATTCGATAGTTCCACCAAAGTGACATTGGAGGTAAATCCGAATGTTTTTTCTAACAGGAACAACAGCGGATAAGCGAATAATAGCAGAACTCCATTTATTATAAAATAGGTGTACATCCGCAAATTCAGTTTCGAGAAGTCATTGGAAAGCCCGTTCTCCGTCATTAACTCGAAGGCAAAGTAAATGGCGGCATAAGTCAATATGACTAATAGCGCCGTCCGGAAAAGTTGGGATCTTTGGGATAATTCCCTTAAACTGAATATCGCAACCAGTCCCGCCGCCAACTGGGTCAGGATAAATTCATGCGGGAAGCGTAGGGATATGGAGCATATTAATATCGTGATGACGTGTGTCAGGAAAGCGGTCCTTGAATCGAGGAACACACGAATAATGATCGGCAACATCGCATAGGGGATGATATACACATTGAATATATTGTGTGTGACCATGAAAGCCGTGACTATACTGTAAAATACAATCAAAGTGAACAGCAGCGACAAACTGCCCTTCCGTTGATAATAGTCTTTCCGGAATAAATCAAGATAAAGCATGAAACACAACATCAGCATACCCACAAACAGAATCTGCCCTCCGAGAATCAGGCGGCTTTGCCCCATTGACTCATTCCGCTTAATGGATTCTTTCCGCAGTGATTCCAGAATATTATAAGTTTCCGGGCTGATGATCTCTCCCCGGTCGATAATCTTTTGTCCGCTGACTACCAGCCCGTTCGCCCAGGAATAGTTGTTCAGCATTTCTTCTTTGGCAGTCTGGGTGCGTTGTTCGTCAAAAGTGAGGTTGGGAGTGATGTATTCGTTCAACGAACATTGTCTTAGAATATCCCGGTTGAAATGGGTAGAGTCAGCCGAAAGCAGGTATTCGTAAGCCTTCTTCACCGTGTAAATCTCCTCGGTGGGATGCGGGTTGGCTAGCTTGTCGTCTATAACCATGATAGACGAAGTGCTGTCTTTTTGCAGTTGCTGTATGTCTTCTGTCGATACAATCCCTGCCTGATAGATTTCTTTGAGCGTGCGTTCGATATACCGCAGGTAATCTATGGATGGAAGGATCCCTTTCAGGTTCGTATGATAGTTCTCCTTCAATTTGCTGATGGCGTCCTTTTCTATCTTCTTGTCGAGCTCGTAGTAAGGTTGGAAAAGAACTAACAGACTGTCTTGTTCGCGCTTCACCACCGCCTCGTCTTTATAGATAGGAAAATCGAAAGTAGCTATCAACTGCCCGTACTTCCAGGGTTTGTTTATATCAAACTGGTAGTTGAACTTCCCGTCGCGCGGTAAGAAATAAACAATCAGTGCCACAGTAGCCACAAATAGCAGTGATTTATATAGCAAATCTCTCCATGAGAAACTCTTTTTCTTCTTCAAATGTTCCATACGCATTGAAATTTTTGCGAAAAGTACAAAAAAAAACAATAGTGTGGAAAAAAAGGTTTAATTTTGCCGCGATTTACCTATACTAACCCAAATTATGGCAGAAAGAAAAGTAAGAGTTCGTTTTGCTCCGAGTCCTACGGGAGCACTGCACATCGGTGGTGTGCGTACAGCTTTGTATAATTATCTATTTGCGCGTCAACACGACGGAGACCTGATATTTCGTATAGAAGATACTGACTCTCACCGGTTTGTTCCGGGAGCGGAAGAGTATATACTCGAATCTTTCAAGTGGTTGGGTATCCACTTTGACGAAGGTGTGAGCTTCGGTGGGGAACATGGCCCGTACCGTCAGTCGGAACGCCGCGAAATCTATAAGAAATATGTAGAGGTTTTGCTGGAGAATGGAAAAGCATACATCGCCTTTGATACCCCGGAGGAACTGGACGCCAAGCGTGCGGAAATTGCTAACTTCCAATATGACGCATCTACCCGAGGGATGATGCGTAATTCACTGACTATGCCGAAGGAAGAAGTGGATGCACTGATTGCGGAAGGCAAGCAATATGTAGTCCGTTTCAAGATTGAACCGAACGAAGATGTTCGTGTGAACGACTTGATCCGTGGTGAAGTGATTATCAACTCATCTATTCTGGATGATAAGGTGCTTTATAAATCGGCCGATGAACTGCCTACCTACCACCTTGCTAACATCGTGGACGATCATTTAATGGAGGTTTCCCATGTGATCCGTGGGGAAGAATGGTTGCCTTCCGCTCCGCTGCACGTACTGTTGTACCGTGCTTTCGGCTGGGAAGATACCATGCCGGAATTTGCTCACCTGCCTCTGCTCTTGAAGCCGGAAGGCAACGGCAAACTGAGCAAGCGTGACGGTGACCGTCTGGGATTCCCCGTATTCCCGTTGGAATGGCATGATCCGAAATCGGGAGAGGTTTCTTCCGGTTATCGTGAATCCGGTTATTTGCCTGAAGCTGTCATCAATTTCCTTGCTTTGCTTGGCTGGAATCCGGGTAACGATCAGGAAGTGATGTCAATGGACGAACTTATAAAGTTATTCGACTTGCACCGTTGCAGTAAGTCGGGTGCTAAATTTGATTATAAGAAAGGTATTTGGTTCAACCACCAGTATATCCAGCAGAAACCGAATGAAGAGATTGCCGAACTGTTTGTGCCTGTATTGAAAGAACACGGTGTGGAGGCTCCTTTCGAGAAGGTTGTTACTGTGGTCGGGATGATGAAAGACCGCGTAAGTTTCGTAAAGGAACTGTGGGAGACATGCAGCTTCTTCTTTGTGGCTCCTACCGAATATGATGAAAAGACAGTAAAGAAACGTTGGAAAGAAGATTCGGCTAAGTGTATGACCGAATTGGCGGAAGTAATTGCCGGCATTGAAGATTTTAGTATTGAAGGACAGGAAAAGGTCGTAATGGACTGGATTGCGGAAAAAGGTTATCATACAGGTAATATCATGAATGCTTTCCGTCTGACTCTGGTAGGCGAAGGCAAAGGCCCGCACATGTTCGACATTTCCTGGGTATTGGGTAAGGAAGAGACTGTGGCTCGTATGAAACGGGCGGTAGAGGTTTTGAAGTAATCGACATACATAGTACTATGCTTTACAACCTGGCAATAGTCATTTATGACTTTTTCGTCCATTTGGCTGCTCCGTTTAGCCGCAAGCCCCGGAAGATGATGAAAGGGCATTGGGTGGTATATGAACTTCTACGCCAACAGGTGGAGAAAGGGGAGCAGTATATCTGGTTCCATGCCGCTTCGCTTGGTGAGTTCGAGCAGGGACGTCCCTTGATAGAAATGATTCGGGAAAAATATCCGAATTATAAGATATTGCTTACTTTTTTCTCTCCGTCCGGTTATGAAGTGCGCAAGCACTACCGGGGAGCGGATATTGTCTGCTATCTGCCGTTTGACAAACCGCGGAATGTGAAGAAGTTCCTGGATATCGCAAACCCTTGCATGGCATTCTTTATCAAGTACGAGTTTTGGAAAAATTATCTGGACGAACTGCATAAACGCCGTATTCCGGTGTATAGTGTGTCTTCTATTTTCCGCCGCGATCAGATCTTCTTTAAATGGTATGGAGGGACATATCGGAATGTGTTGAAGGATTTCGATCACCTGTTTGTGCAGAATGAGACTTCCAAACGTTATTTGTCAAAGATAGGTATTAACCGTGTGACGGTAGTGGGTGATACCCGTTTTGACCGGGTATTGCAGATTCGCGAGGAAGCCAAAGATCTTCCGTTAGTGAAACTGTTCAAAGGAGACAATACCTTTACTTTTGTGGCGGGAAGCTCTTGGGGACCGGATGAAGATTTATTCCTTGAGTATTTCAACAATCACCCGGAAATGAAGCTGATTATAGCTCCCCATGTAATTGATGAAAATCACCTGGTAGAGATTATCAGCAAACTGAAACGTCCTTACGTGCGTTATACCCGTGCCGACGAAAAGAATGTATTGAAAGCTGACTGTCTCATTATTGATTGTTTCGGATTGCTTTCTTCTATTTATCGTTATGGAGAAATAGCTTATATCGGGGGTGGTTTCGGGGTTGGTATTCACAACACTTTGGAGGCAGCCGTGTATGGTATTCCTGTGATTTTCGGACCTAAATACCAGAAATTTATGGAAGCTGTTCAATTGCTGGAAGCAAAAGGAGCCTATTCTATCAAAGATTATGATGAACTGAAAACTTTGCTGGATCGTTTCCGGACTGATGAGGTATTCTTGCGTGAAACCGGTACAAATGCGGGGTATTATGTGACAAGCAACGCCGGAGCTACGGAGAAGATTATGCACATGATTAATTTCTAATTATAAAAGTCCCCTAATTTTAGTTCTCTGTAATGGGTCAATCTAAAATAAGGGGACTTCTCTCTTCTTAAAGGGGATTTCATACTCCGAAATCCTGCCCTGAAAAACAATTCTCTTTTATTAGTATTTGTACGGACTTATATCTTATTGATTTCTTGTTCCAGTAAATCTTTTAATTCTTTGGCGGTAATGTGAGTAAATCGTTTCACTATATTCCCTTGCTTATCTATTAGCAGATACATCGGTAACCCTGTCATTTGAAAATGTGTCCAAAGATATTCCCATTGTTCTTTGTCCAGCCAGTAATGTTCGCCTGCGATATCTTCTATGAGTATTTCCCATGTCTTCTTTATCGAACTGGGGCCGGTGAGGTAAATGAAAGCTACTTTGTCTTCACTTATATCTTTCTTTAGCGGCTCATATTCTTTGATAATCTGCCGGCAACCGCCACACCAGGTAGCCCAGAAATCGATAAACTGTACTTTGCCTTTATGACGTGCAATGAGTGCATCCAGCAGTTCTTCTTCTGCCACTTGCGGCGCTTCGCAGATGGTATATTTCTTTGTTGTTGCCTTCTTCCGGGGTTGCATCTGACGGTTCATGTCTTGAATGATGCCTATGAATATAGGATTTGTAATTTCCGAAGCCATGATTTCCTGCCGGGAGGTCAACGGTTGTAGGTTGTAAAGGCTGGAGCGCATATAGATTGCGCGTATGTAGTCAACCGGCAAACAGGTGCTGTCTTGCAGGATATGCCCCAGACGTTTTTTGGCTTCGGAAAATATTTTCCAGTTACAGTCGTCTCTCTCTTTAGTATATTTGCGGATGAGTGTCATCAAATCGTTTTGCCGCCGGAAGATTACTCCTGCTTTAAAAGCTGCTTCATATTGATGAATGAGTGTCTGCTCCTCTTTTGTGAGCGGTGCGTTTTCCAATAGATATTTTTCCATAGAGAGTGGGTCATAGTGTGTATCATATAAGAAGTTTGTGACTACATTACGGTAATTATAACAATAAAGTGCCAAAGGGTGATTGACAGGAAAATCTTTCAGGTAGTTGTGAAAATCATCAGGTAAATGTATATCGAGGAAAGCTGCAAAAGCTTGTTCTCGCGTAATGTTTTCTTTCTTCTGATAAGCTGTTTGCAGACAATAGTGGGTAGCTTGCAGGTTTTCCAGACAATCAAATGCGCATGAAAGATTGGCTAGTGTACGAGTGTCTTCGCTGAATTGCGACTGTGTGTTGTTGTGCGCTATGTACTGTTTGTATTGGTTGATGCAGCGTTCCTTGAACTCGTTGGCACTGATGCCTGCAATAGAATCCAATAAGTCGCCATCTCTATAAACAGGAGGTATCTTTGTTATCAGTTCCGGCTGACACCATTCATTGTTAATGGTAGCATACTGACCACTATATACAAATTGTTTTCCTGGCAGATTGCTTAAATTGATAGTTACATTGGTCTCTTTTTCGGGACTTAACAGAATGACTAAATCTGCATTTCCTATTATCATCCGTACTTGAGCACTATGGTAGAGAGGAATATTAATCGTGAAACTTCCATCTGCTTCAACAGTCGGATAAAGTGTCTCGGCTGTTCCCATTACGATATTGGGAGCACCGATCTTGAATATCAGATTGTCGTCCGGATTGTAATTGGCGATTGTCCCACTCAAGATGGCTTGTCCTTTTTTATACTCGGGGGTCGGTAATTGTGCCTGTGCTAGATTGAATAGCAAAGACAGGCAAAGGAAGGTAAATAGTCTGCTCATAGTAGTTTTTTTATTGGATGGATTATTTCTTTATCGGTATTCTCTTTACTATAACTTCTGATTCCTTCTTGATCTACAATGAAAAAGTAAGGTGCGGCACCGCCTGTCTGATATTGTTTGATTACTTCATTGGCTACGTTTAGAATAGTATCATTCAACTTCTTCCGGTTTGCGTAATTTCGAATAGAAGATACTTGGCGGCTCCAAGATTCTATTGCGATAAGCTCAAACTCTTTGCTACTGAATAATGTGGTGGAATCATCAGGTTGCCGGCTTTCGTCAGTGACGTAATATGTCGCAGATTCAATCTTTTCTAACTTGGTAAGTACTTTCTTTAAAAACGTTCTTTCCATGATTTGGGTATTGGCAGCTATTGTTGCTGTCGGTAAGAGAATTGTAAGTAGTAGTCTTATTTTCATAATAGGTGAATGTTTGTTGATTCACTGCCTCTATTTAATCTTTTACAAATCTACGGATATTTCGTAATGTTTCAATTCTCAGAGGGTTAAATAAGATGAATATGGACTTTGGAAGTCAATGATGATTGATTCGGGTAATACAAGAAAAACTCCTTCTTACTCTTATGTTTTAAGTGTAAGAAGGAGTGAAGCTTTGTTTCCGATTTTACTAAAAAATCATTCTTTATACCATTGCGAATACATCAGATAATTGTGAGCAATCTTCTGGTTTAATTCTTTGGCTTGTTCCGGGTCTACCTTCTTTATAAATTTGGCAGGTACTCCACCCCAAATACTTCCAGGTTCGATTACTGTATTACTTAGGACTAAAGAACCGGCAGCTACAATTGCTCCTTCACCGACTATAGCATGGTCTAGTATGGTCGATCCCATTCCGACTAAAGCATAATCTTTGATAGTCGCTCCGTGTATGGTTACGTTATGTCCCACGGAAACATGGTCGCCGATTTCGATAACTGATTTTTGATATAATGTATGCAAAACACTTCCATCCTGGATGTTAACTCCATTGCCTATACGTATAGAATTGACGTCACCGCGCAATACGGTGCTAAACCATATACTGCAATCATTTCCTATTTTTACATCTCCTATAATAGTTGCGTTGTCTGCGAGGAAGCAGTTTTCTCCGATTTCGGGAGTAAAGCCGCGTACAGATTTTATTAAAGCCATAAAGTATTTGTTCCTAATAAAATTTTTAATTTAATGCTGCCCTATGTTGTATGACATCCGGGTGTTAAGCAAGGTTGGCTTAAATAGAAGCAGTCGCTTCCTGTAACCAAACTTTTTCTTCTTCGTTAAGATTCGGTGACAGCTTTTCGTAGACAATCTGATGATAATTGTTTAACCATTCAATTTCTTCATTTGTCAGCATTTCCTTGACTATTCCCTTTTTACAAATAGGACATAAAGTAATCGTCTCAAACTTGAGATAATCTCCGAACATACCTTCTTTGTCTTTGCAGACAAGCGTCAGGTTCTCGGTGCGGATGCCATGACTGCCGGCTTTATAAACTCCCGGTTCGTTGGAAGTAACCATGCCGGGTTGTAATACGACAGGGTTCTCGTTCATGCGGATACTTTGCGGTCCTTCATGCACGCTGAGGAAATGCCCGACACCATGGCCTGTACCATGAAGGAAGTTCATTCCATATTTCCAGATCGGCATACGGGCGAGAACATCAAGTTGGGCGCCCCGGGTTCCGACTGGGAACTTAGCCATAGCCAATGCAATATGCCCCTTTAATATCAAAGTATAATCCGTTTTTTCTTCTTCAGTTAGTTCACCTAATGCGATCGTGCGGGTAATGTCGGTAGTCCCATCCAGATACTGGGCTCCCGAATCTAAAAGAAGAAAACCTTTGGGTTGAAGAGGAACGTCACTTTCCGGAGTTGCGGAGTAATGCACAATAGCTCCGTGTTCCTTATATCCGGCAATAGTGTCGAAACTCTCTCCCATATAAAGGGGCTGGGCTGCTCTGAATTCATGTAATTTCCTGTCTACGCTTAGTTCTGTCTCTTTGCCGGAAGGCACTGCTTCTTCCAACCATTTGAGGAATTTGACGAGCGCAACGCCATCCCGCTGCATAGCTGCATGAATACCTGCAATTTCTTGTTCGTTTCGAATAGCCTTTAATAGAGCTACAGGAGATTCACCACGTATAATGTTGCATTCCGGATTAATTGCAGAATATATGGCAAAGTTTGTTTTCTTGGGATCAATAAGGATATTTCTGCCTGTAAAAGTATTCAAGTAAGTTTCTACTTCATCGTAGTTTTTCAACTTGACATGCTGTTCTTTTAAATACTCGTTCACTTCTTTTGTAACCTTTTCCGGTGAGATGAAGTAAATCACGTCATCTTGCGTGATTAACAGATAGCTGACTACTACCGGATTACAATGCACGTCGTTCCCTCTCAAATTGAGAGTCCATGCTATTTCGTCCAGGGCAGATAAGAATAAGGCATACGCTCCTTTCTTTGTTAATTCGGCACGAATAGCGGCAACTTTTTCTTCACAACTTTTGCCGGCATATTCAATATCATAGACGAAGGCCGGAGAATTAGGTATAGAAGGCCGGTCTTTCCAAATCCTTTTCAGCGGATCACCGAATAAGTCAACCTGCAAACTGTATGCTGCAAGTTCTTCTTTCATTTGCTCAACTTGTTGTACGGAGAACATCTTGCCATCGATACTTACCGATTCACCGGGCTTTAACTTCTGGCTGAGATATTTTGTAATACTGGGAGTTTCCGGTAGCATTTCCTTATATAAAGTAATACCGCTACCCTCCAATTCTTTGGCGGCTTGTAGAAAATAACGGGAATCGGTCCATAGTCCGGCTTCGTTCATTAAGACGACAACGGTTCCTGCCGAACCCGTGAAACCGGAAATCCATTCACGTGACATCCAGTGCGGAGCTACGTACTCGCTCAAATGCGGATCGGTGCTGGGGATGATAAACGCTTTAATGTAATTGGGGGGGAATGTCATTCGTAATGCATGCATTCGTTCTTTTATACTCTGTCTCATACCATTTTATATTATTAATAGACATATAACAGATTCAAAGGTAGTAACTTTTTACGGTTAATGAGTTGTTTATGAATAGTTTTTGAGAAATATTTGCCGAAAGTTTTGTGAATAAAGAAAG
>USPQ01000020.1 GCA_900556625.1 uncultured Bacteroides sp.
AGATAGAATGCCCTTAACTCCATAAGAGGAGAAATCGTCCTTTCCATGATACATTTATGTCCTCTCCATTAAAAAGCTCATTTTTAACATCTCATTCTCGGCTAAAAGCTTTACTTTTGTATGGTAATCATAAACACGCTTAATCTCAAAATCCCCGCTATGAAAAGGAAATCGTTACTATGCCTATTTCTTATCATATCTGTTGCCATTCACGGAAATATCTATTTTAAGCATTTAGGCAAATCAGATGGTCTGTCACAAATATCTGTACTTTCTATCTGCCAGGACGAACTGGACAGAATGTGGTTTGGTACACTCGAAGGCTTGAACTGCTACGATGGGAACCAAATGAAAACCTACAAACCTTCTCCGGACAATAAAGATTATTTTGGCGGTAATGAAATATCACACATAGTAAGTGACAAACAAGGTAATCTATTCTTTACTTCCGACGGGAAACTGATCCGTTATGATCTACATAAAGATCGTTTTTTATCTCTACCACTACGCACACAAACTCTATTCGCACACAACCATACAATATGGACAGCTGTTAATGATAGTGTCTTCCAATGGGACCGGGAACAAGAAACATTCAGATTCGTCTACCAAGCCCCTTTCCATAAAACAATCATCCGCCTTTATGTAGATGCCAATAACAGTCTCTGGCTGGGTACCCGAAACGGACTTTACAGAACCGATAACATCCATAATCCTTCATCCCCCGTCTGCGTGATTCCAAATATCAACGTGCTTTCATTATACCGGGACAGCCGTGGAACGATGTGGGTGGCCACCTTCCGCAACGGCATGTACAAGATAGAGAACGGAATCAGCCAGCAATTTACCATCCAAAAGGAATTCGGTATCTCCAGCAATGATGTGCGTTGCTTTGTGGAAGACAACGAGGGAAGTATTTGGCTGGGTACCTTCAACGGACTGAACAAGATAGATACCTTAGGGCATATTTCATACTATCAAAGAGGAAGCAAACCCGGAAGTCTATGCCATTCTTCTATTTTTTCACTTCACAAAGACCGGCAAGGTACTATCTGGGTGGGCACCTACTATGGTGGTGTCAACTACTTCAACCCCGAAGTGGATATCTTTCACCACTATACCGAAAGTATCGGCAACGAAAACGGATTAAGCTTTCCTTTTGTCGGAAACATGGTGGAAGACAAGCGTGGAGACGTATGGATTTGTACCGAAGGAGGTGGTCTGAACTGTCTGGAACGGGAAACCGGACGTTTCACTCACTACCTAATGGACGCAAAATCAGCCCACGGACCTTTCTACAACCTGAAATGCATTACCTACGATGCCGCAAACGACCAACTCTACATAGGTACTCACAAACAGGGTGGCTTGTGCTTCGACATTCCAAGCAAGAAAGTTGTCTTCCACTCCAAAGCATTTGGAAATACCTGGATAAAGGTAACGTTCAGAGATGAGAAAATCTATCTCCTTACGGGAGAAGGGATGTTTGTCAAAGAAGGCAAAGGGAACTTTCAAAAACTATTCCCTCAAACTCCGGAAGCAAATACAGAAGGAAGCAATTTTCTGATAGATTCTCAAAACTACCTTTGGATAACCCATTGGAGGAGAATTGTACGTATCAACATGAACAATCCACAAGAAAAATATATCTATCAATACGGTGAAAAAGGATTGGGAAACTATTATGTGCAGAGCATGGCGGAAAGTCACGATGGTACCCTTTATTTCGGTACCTCCGGAAGCGGCATCTATCGGTTCGACGGAAAAAAAGAGCAATTTACAGCTTGCACAGATATTGATGCTGACTATTGCTACAATATGGATATCACCACCAAAGGTTATCTGGCAATCAGTAACGACCATGGTCTTCTCATTTATCATCCACAGACCAAGGAGAAGCAGATAATTGATGTGGAGAGTTTGCACCTCTCTGCTATCAACGAAGGTTGCGGACTTCTGATTTGCCGTAACGGAGAAACCTTTGTAGGTGGTATAGAAGGTATGAGTTCGTTCATGAACTCCTCGTTGCAGAAAATAGCCCCCAATTACAACCTTTATTTTTCTTCTTTAGTAGTAAACAATCGGGTTATCTCCGTCGGAACGGACGATGGTATTCTGAAAAATGCTTTACCCTTTGTCCGACAAATAGAATTGAACCACAAAGAGAATAACTTCTCCATCAGTTTTTCTTCGAACAATTACGTTAATAATACTGACAGAAAAATATATGAATACAAGTTGGAAGGATTCAGCAAAGAGTGGAGCAAAACCAACGGTAATACTGTGGTATTCACCAATATCCCCCCCGGAAAGTACAAACTGGTAATACGTGAACAACAACAGAGTCTACTCGACGAAATACATGCTATCGAACTCCCCATCCTTATTCATCATCCCTGGTGGAACACCTGGTGGATGTGGATTCTTTATCTCTGCACAATCACTGTCATTGGCTGGAATATTTTCAGTGAAGCACGTTCCAAGATGCAACTCCGCGCCTCACTGGCACAAGAAAAACTGGAAAAAGAGAAGAATGAAGAACTGATACAAGCCAAGTTGCAGTTCTTTGCCAATATCTCTCACGAGTTTCGTACACCGCTAACACTCATTATCGCACAAATTGAAGCACTGTTACAAGTCAATACCCTCTCTCCTTTTCTGCGCAGTCGCCTGACAAAAATCTACAGAAACACATTCCAGTTCAAAGAGCTGATCTCAGAGCTACTGGATTTCCGGAAGATGGAACGTGGGAAACTGCATCTAAACGTTTGCCAAATGGACCTCATCCCCTACTTGAGACAAATTCATCAAGATTTCACAGACCAAGCGAACTTACAGAATATACAGTTCATATTCCATACAGAAGCAGAAAACTTGTTGTGCTGGTTCGATGGACGACAATTGAGGAAAGTCTTCACCAATCTACTTTCCAATGCCTTTAAACATACGCCCGAAAAAGGAAAGATAGAATTGTCAATCACCGATAAAGGAGATTCTATTTATATTAAGGTGATAGACTCCGGCAAAGGTATTCCCTCAAAGGCCCTACCGTTCATCTTCGACCGCTTCTACCAGGCGGACGAAAACTTTTCTTCACCCGGTAGCGGTATCGGCTTGGCTCTTTCAAAAGGTATTGTAGAACTACACCACGGTCAAATCGAAGTGCAAAGTGCAATAGATTATGGAAGTATCTTCACAGTAATACTACCCAAAGAAAATCTCTTTAAAGATGACAACGATGTCACCTTCATAGAGGCAACAAAAGCGGAATCTGCAACAATACTCGCACCATTCACAGAAACGACAGAAACAGAAGAATGTGCAGAAACACCGGAACCTATTTCCATTGGAAGGACGGACAAGGACTGCGTACTCATTGTAGAGGATAACGAAGAACTGCTCCAACTGCTTACCGATCTACTCTCGCCACTCTACCGGATAGTTATTGCGATGAACGGCAAGGACGGACTACAAAAAGCAATGGAAGAACGTCCCGACCTTATACTAAGCGATGTCATGATGCCGGAAATGAACGGTATTGAGATGTGTTCCAAGATAAAAACCGACTTCGACCTCTGCCACACCCCCGTAGTACTGCTCACAGCCCTCACTTCGAACGACAAAAAGTTGGAAGGACTGCAATGCGGTGCCGACGAATACATTGGGAAACCTTTCAACAACAAAATGCTGCAAGCTCGCATTGCCAATATACTGCGTAACCGAAAACTGCTAAAACAGAAATTCAGCCAGAAAATGACAACTAGTGAATCTCCTGCTGAAATTGAGATACAAGCACTAGCGCTTAACCCTATTGATGCCAAGTTTCTGGAACAGTTAGAGGAAACGGTCAAAGCCCATCTCTCAGACTCAGAATTCGACGTCGGTGCCCTAGCCAAGGAAATGGCTTTAAGCCGTAGCGCATTCTACAATAAACTGAAAGCCTTGAGCTGTATGTCTCCTAACGAGTTCATTATGAATGCCCGCCTGAAATACGCAGCAGAACTGTTGAAAAATCATCCCGAGCTACAAATCACGGAAATAGCCTATCAGGCAGGATTCAGTTCTCTACGTTACTTCCGGCATTGCTTCAAAGCCTGTTTCAATCAGTCACCACAAGAGTACAGAGGAAAGTGAAAAATCCCGTTCTGCTATTGTTGCTGAACGGGATTCACTCTTTGATACCCTGAGCCTATTGATTACATGTTTTTTAAATTTTATTTTATTCTTCGGTTGCTGCCCATTCTTTGGCGCCTTGTTCTTTCAATTTGCTAGTGAAAGCCTTCGCTTTTTCCATCGCTGCTTCCTCGTCAGCAGGAGCAGCATAAGCGTGTCTATATCCTTTCACCTTATTCCATTCACCACGGGTAAAATCGGGAAACGTAACAGCAGCACAACCATTGTCCATAGAGAGTTCACCCAACTCTGCCAAGCAGCACCATTCTGCCAAATCATAAACGTCCATATCCAACGGAAGACCATTCTGCAAGCAGTAAACCAAACGGCTGTCCATAATGAAATCCATACCACCATGGCCGCCTACCTCTTTCGCCATCTCACCATACTTTTTCAGGATAGGATGTTGATACTTCTCTACTAAAGCTACCATCTCCTCTCTCGGCATGAAGCCATGTGAATTCAAGTCGTCCACCTTAGGCTGAACGCCGGAAGCCTTCAACTGCTCTGCATCAAGGGCGTACCCTTGAGTAGGATATTTATTGGCAAAACCCTTAGTACCCGTCAGTTGATAAAGGCGGTTGTAGGGTTGCGGAGTCATCACGTTATGCTGGATTTCGATAACCTTACCATTAGCGGTACGAATCAAAGTAGTAGTGTGGTCACCATTACGGAAACTATTACAAACAGAATCGGCATTTTCTTTCACCAAGTCCTTACCTACGACCGATTTGGTGTCCATTGCTACTAAAGTCTCCATACGGTCACCACGATGAATATTGAGGGCCTGCGCCACCGGACCAAGACCATGAGTAGCATATACATCGCCACGATGACGCATATTATAATCCAAACGCCAGCCCAATTTGTCATCCTCACCTTTCTTCCAATAATGCTTCCAGAAAGGAGCAAGATTATGAATATAGGCACCCTGCGCGCGAATTACCTCACCAAACACTCCATGTTGTGCCATATTTAAGGTATTCATCTCAAACCAGTCATAACAACAGTTCTCCAAAATCATGCAGTGCTTACGGTTCTTCTCACTAAGATCAACCAGTTCCCAGCATTCTTTCAGGTTCATAGCCGAAGGAACTTCAATCGCTACGTTTTTGCCATTCTCCAATGCGCATTTCGCCACAGGAAAATGATGCAACCAGTCGGTTGCAATATAAACCAGATCAATATCATCGCGTTTACACAATTCTTCGTACCCTTTCTCACCCGAGTAAACAGCCGCTTTTGGTAAAGAAGCTTCTTTCAGATACTTTTGACACTTCTCAGCACGCTCCTTTTCATAGTCGCACAGCGCTACAATCTGTGTGCCAGGAATGTAAGTGAAACGTGACACAGCACCCGGTCCACGCATACCTAACCCTACAAATCCCACACGAACTACTTCCATCTTAGGAAGAGCCAGCCCGATGACACTCTCTTGTCCGGCAAGTCGTTCGGGAGTTTTCACTACAATTGTTCCTTTATTCCACTCCCATTCCGTACCCTTGTCGTTGACTTGTACAGTAGATTTCTGCATTGTACATGAACCAAACAAGAGGCATATGCCCAATGCTAAAAAATTTGTTATTTTCATACGTAATTATTAATTAAATTATTCTTAGTAGGCTATCTCATATTTCTTTTACTGCTCATACGCACCACAACCTTTCCTTTACCACCTTCCAATCCACATTCTGCCTCCAACATATTGTAACCATCAATGGGATATTCACCCTTATAAGTATTCTTTGCCGGATAAGTTTTAAAGGTAGCTCCTACCGGAGCGATGATTTCCATATAAAAATGTTTGCCTTCATGCGTCAAGTGTACCCGGTTCTCTTTTACTTCCACTTGTGCCTTGGTGGAAGCTATCCATGAGACTATAGACTGCGGGCTGAGTAAGTCCACTTCATCCGTTATCTCTATTGTGTAATCATTTAACAATTTGAACGTGCGGAATACAGAAGAAGCCTGATCTTTGTATAGAGTAGTCATATCCAGCTTTACAGAAGGCTGCTTCGCATCTGTATGCTCTTCGCAAACAAATGCCTCGCCATTGGCATACTGAATCTTATGGTCGATACTCAACGTATTATGGGAAAAATTGTTATTACGGAAATACTTCCAACGTTGTCCGTCAGGACGTCCGTCCCAAAATCCCGGTAGGGCATAATCATCAGCTCCCAGATCCTCTGTCCAACAAACCCCATTGCTTTCAACAATGAATGTACCTCCATCCAAATGTTGATGCGCTTGACGAGGTTCTCCACCCTTGGCTATCAAAAATAGAGAACCTTTCTTATTTCTATTCCCATTGAAAACTATTATATCATTAATTGTGTTGTGGTATATTTCTAAAGCAGGTATTTTCTCCACTTTTTTAGGTGAAGCACTGTCAAACCAAGGAAGTGACAGAAAGAAAAGCTGATGTAGAAGTAAATTATCCTGCATGGTCAATTTTAACTTTTCCCGATACCATTCAGCCACTTCAGGTTGGTTATACATACGGCTGAATAAGAAAAATGCCGGAGAATTTTGAGCATCAGCCCCCGCATTACCGAAATTAAAAAGACGACCGGACGGAGTTAGTGTCCGTTTTTGATAAAGCGCCGTGCGCTCCAAGCCGGGTAGTTGTGCTATACCTCCCTTTCCATTGTCATTATCAGCCACCGCCTTTAGGTAGAGAGTTAAATAACTGGTAGTATATCCCCAATAAGCAGGGCCCTCATAGCATACGCCATCCGGAGCAAAATGTTTCAGGCAGTTGGGCATATACTTGGCAGCATTATCAAGAATGACAGCGGCCTCTTTCGGATAATCTTCTGCAATACCCAAAGCGGCCAGCACCATACCAGTGTTACATACCACGTTCCAATTGGTTTCTCGTTTCGCCCAACTTCCCAAGCTACCCTTTTCGTATTCACGCAACACACGAACAATGGCACGTTCGTACAAACATTTCTTTACCAAGTCTTTAGTCGAAATAGGCAGCGCATCATACAACCAGTCATAAGCAATAGCTACGGCAGTTGCCATTTCCGCAGTATCCAAATAGTGAGGTGGATCCCAGTCGGGATAGTTACACACCCACAATAAAGCCTCGTTGGCGGCATCCAAGTATTTCCGCTCACCGTAGAGACGGTAAGCTAATGCAAGCGTACCCAAGCGGTTCACATAGGATCGGGATGTCCACAATATATTACCATATTTATCCTTTAAATAAGGTTTCTGCGGAGTAATCGCCAATGTATCCGCTTTCGCTTTCAAGAACTCTGCCAACTCACCGGCAAGCTGATTGTTTTGTATCAACTGCTTCACAGCAGCTTCTTCTGCACCAGTGAACAGCAAGCGAGGGTGATTGGAAAGAAAGCGTTGCTGACCATACATATTGCAAACAAAAAGCAACATGAATACAACAACAGTGCATCTGCCCATATTTGCAATCGAATTAAAAAATAGATTTCTCATATTGAAAGAATTAAATGCAACTCCCGTGAATTGTTTTTATGTCATACAAAAACTAATCTGTCAATTTTGTCACATCCATACTCGGTTTCGGATAGTTTTTAGAAGCAATGTAGTGCTTTGTTTCCTCAATCATCTTGGGAGTGACCTCAAAATCATAGTTACCATAATCGCCTACGTGAAATTTTCCGGTCTGAAAGAACCCCCACGCATCGAAGAAGTCCGTAAGATCTGTTTTCAGGAAATCACAGCAAAGCTTAATATATTCATACATATTATGAATAGATGCATTACCTGCCCCTTTATGAGGTTGGTTACGTAAATGCTCCATCAGGTCGGCATAGAAATCCTTATAACCAATCTTATCGGCATAGATTTGAATTTGCCAGAAGGGTATCAACTTATGGAAAGGATCCTTCACACACATGATAAACTGCTTTTCTGGCGCATTAAGTACTTTACTAAAAGCAGCCTCATAAATATGACGCTTACTCAAACGACTGGAATCACCCAAACTCATAGTGCCATACATGGAGAAAAGATTATTGCTCACTTCTGTCATTCCTCCCCAAGTAAGCCAAGGACGCATCTGCATCACGTGTCCTATCTCATGATGAATACCCCAGTTGGTTATCACTTCCGGACCTATCGCTGCCTTCATAGTGCCATCTGTACCCTCAAAAGCTACACCGTCACCATCGCGAAACATAAAATAGTTAAAGTTGACACGCGCCAGAATACGCTTCTTTGGTATACGATTATATTTCGTGGCACCCGAGAAATCGTATTGTACCTGCATTACCTTGTCATAATTCTCAGCCAGTTCCTTGCCTTTGCCATAAGCCAACTTTTTTAATTGCTCCACAGGGTATGCTAGTTGAATATATTTCCCCTTCACATCCATAACAGGGCTGACCGCATTATCTAATAGACGGTTCCAGTCTTCGTTACTCTGTACAGTAGCGTCAAAGTACCCATTTACCTTCCCAGTTACAAAGTGAATGGTAACTGCCGGTGCAGTGTCGGGGTCATCCGCGAAATAGTCTACATACACATTACCGGCTTTCTTCACATTGATTACGTTCACACCTTCGTGTAACAGTATCTCTTGTTTTTTCAGTCCCCAGCCTTCGGGGTCTTTTGTCGGTTGATAGCCTAGAGTAGGTTGACGCATCCAGTCTGGAATGAGCAGTCCTACGGTGCGTCCGTGAAGGTCACCCACCAATACTACATTTTCTCCAGCTTCCAAATAGACCCCGGTAATGTTTTCGTAACGACTGTATCCGTTGGTGAGTTTGAGTTGTTGCTCCAGTACCTTATTTGAGGGTATAGGCTTATAACTCTGTAACAAGTAGGCCGAGTTATAATCACCTCTCTGCATTTTCTCGGCCAATTGCTTCATTAGCTGGGATTCCATGCCTTTCAAATGTTTGTCTTTAAAGTTCTTAGACAGAGATGATGCTGTCCAATCAGTAAAGTTAGTAAGGTCCTTGTTTACTTGATAGGTGGAGTAAGAGGGTGTTTGCGCGTAGAGTACCCCCGCCAAACTACAAAAGGCAGCCACTGTCCACTTGCGAAGTTGTTTCATATTTATAACGTAATAAAGATTAATTTATATGCAAAGATAAATAAAAGACCGCCTATTCTAACAGGTTGTGCTAAAATAAGCAGCCTTCATTTCAAATAGCGCCTCTATTTTATTTAATAGAAGCGGCTATACGACTACCATCATATTGTACGGCCATCAACTTATATCCATTTTCCCAAGCAGTATTCATCTTATAGGATTTCTTAGTACCTTCAAATACGCAAATAAGTTTATTGTCGGCATTGAGCACTTCGAAAGCTACTACATTTTGCCAGTTATTAACGGTAATAGTAGAAGTGGTGATTCCTTCATCGTTGGTTTCTTCTTGATGTGAAGCTATACCGGCTATAACATTCTTCTTATCCTTGAAGATATCTACGGTGTTATCTACAATATATTCTACAGCATCTGTACATTTAGGTAATCCCAAGGCAACGATACGATTTCTTACATTGGCTATCTCTGTTTCAGTGATGGTGAATTGTTTGTTGGTATAATCACCAATCATCATATCGATGGGTGATAAGAATCCCCACTTCTCAAAGAAACCAGTCAAGTCCATACCAGCCGATACGCAACTGTTATAAACAAATTCGAGTTGGCACAAACCATCGGTTGTCGGATTAGCTGTGGTACGTACTTTCTCATAGATGTCTGCATAGAAACCTCCGTGATCGGTCCGTTTCATCGGAGTGTTTCCTTTCACTTCGCCAAAGTAGAGTTCCAATTGCCAGAACGGAACTAATTTGTTGAATACATCGCTTTCGGCATTATGTGCCTTTTGACCTGCCATAATGCTATTGAAAGCCGACACATAACGATCCTGAACAGTCAAACGTGACGGCTCGTTGTAGACCTTAGTTTGTACATAAATGGCAGTAATGTTGTTTGTTACCTCTGTCATGCCATGCCATTTCAATCCCGGACGAGTTTGATGAATATGTCCCAATTCGTGTGCAGGTCCCCAACAATTGGCCGCCATTTGGGTCTCATCAGCCAGATAATTCAAACTACTTTCAATGTAGGCTGTATGATAATCGGTAGCATACATAAATGAGCCACTATTATAATGGACATGGAAATAACTACGATTATGAAACATACGATCATACTTTTCCAATCCCAAGAACTCTTGCTGACGATAAATCATATCATCATAAAGGTTAATCAGGTTATCTACATCCTTAGTATAATTCAAGAAACTGCGCGTAGTAAACGTAAGATGCACATATTTACCTATCACATCAAAGTGAGTATCTACACTATTATTGAGTAACTCTTTCCAACGTCCTTTCAGTTTTGGATTTTGACTATCGTAATATCCATTTACCTTACCCGATGCAAAATGCAGAGTGATTTCAGGGGCATTTTCATAATCATCTTTGTGATACATCACATACACAAGTCCTTTCTCTTTAATGCTAATAGTATTAACACCGTTTACAATGGTATATTCCGTTCCTCCAAATCCATCTTGTCCTGGTTTGTCGAGATTCTGTACACGGATATTCACTTTATCCAATCCATTCAAATCGGCCATTACTACCAAGTTCTCTCCGGCAGGAACAAAGATTCCTGTTGGATTATCAAGTAAACTATATTTAGCTGTTTTATTAACAGCAGCATCGATATCAGGATGCGGATAAGCCTTATAGTTGGCAATACGGAACTCACGTTGGTACTCATTATTATACATAAACCAAGCCAAAGTCTTGTAAAATGAACTCTTACAATTCAAAATATCCTCTTCGGTGACGGTAGGCTTCAAGTCAGTGCAAGCGATATCAGTAAACAGTTCATCATATTTGAAAGCATTGGGATCTTTTTGGAAGAACTGCATTTCTTGACACCGCAATGGTTTGCTCATATTATAGCAAGTACTGATAGTAAATTTTACCTTTGTCACATTGCTTTGGGAAGCATTGAAGTCTGCACGTGTAGAGTTGGCGTTATCAAATGTCCCTTCGTATACTTTCACATATTCTGCACTACGTGTTTTATTAACATCGGTCAACACTTCAATCTTCACATCTTTAAAACGATTAGCAGAATAGGTACAATGATAAATGATGTAGTCCAAATCTACCGGTTCATCAAAAGTATATTCAATATACTGAGGATATACCAATCCTATTGGAGCTTTCCAATTCGCTTGCCATTCGGTAGTCAAATCATTATCGAAAGTTGCATCATAATTTCCACCGGGCACACCACCATCACCTTCCGCACTGTTGGGAAACAGTTGAATATCGTTGCCCTCTTCAGGTGCAACAGGTTCGTAAACATCCAGTCCTTTTTGCACCACATTAATAACGGTTGGCTCCAAGTCGGACATTTCATCACTATCGGCAAACACAATTTCACCCATACGTTTTGCTCCCTTGTTACTCTCTATTTTAAAGAGGTATTGTTTGGTAACAGTTTCCTGCGGAGCACGGGTATCAGGTTGAGTCTCTTTTATTATCCAATCGGGGAGGGTAATAATATAGTCTACATTCGAAGTTACTTCCACCAATACTTTATCTCCGGCAGCATCGATATTCATGTTCTGAGGAGATACCAAAATAGCTTGTTGGTAACCTAACTGCGCTACACGTACAGTATCTGTTTGAGAAAATGCCTTTACATAGAATTCACCTCTACGCACATATTTGTCTTCACTCAAAATAACACTTACAATCAAATTGTCATCTTCATTACGAGTCACACTACACCAGCCTTGTAGTTCTTTGCTCAATTCTACAGTCCATTCTTCGTTACAACGAACCTCCAGTATCCGTTCTCCACTGTTTTGGTCAAAGTTCACATTGTAGCTGTCTAAGAGCAAAAACGGAGTGAGCGGTATATCAAAATTATAATCGTCACAGCCAGTTAATATAGTCATCCCAAAGAACACCATTATAACCCAACCAGCTATTTTTTTTAATAAATTACTCTTCATAGTATATTTTCTTTCTGTATTAGATACTTTATTTGCCTTCCCCCTCATCCCTAATAGACATGAGAGAGAAAGCTTTTTCTTTAATTATAGTAAGGGTTTTGCACAATATGCGGGCATTTGTTAATTTCCTGATAAGGAATTGGCATTAGATATTGTCCCTTATGGAAATTTCGCGGTAATGGAAGATCCATCGGAGTAAAATCTTCCACCTTAGTAGCATTAGTATTCAGTCCGCGATCGGGCATTCCACAATGTTGCTCTGCTATTTTCCAACGACGAATATCGAAGAATTTATGACCTTCTAAATATAACTCGTTCATACGTTCTGCACGTACAATCTCTCGCATCCCCTCTTGAGTGTTTTGGTAACCAGGATTAGTAGAATACTTATCCCAAGCCTCATCTACACTAGGAATACCGGCACGTTCGCGTACTTTATCCAAATATACTTTAGCTTCGGATAAACGATCCAACTCAACTAAAGCTTCAGCATAGTTTAAATAAAGCTCTGCAAGACGGAATAACGGAAATGGATATTCTATTACATTCCATTCAGCGGACGGTACAACACCCTTTTTATTTCCAAATCCAGAAATAGAATACTCCTGATCGGTACGATTACCACGACCATGAGGATCATCTCTCAACAAATGGATTCTGATAGCACGCTTAGCCGGATCAGCACTAATTTCTTCATTGTTATATTTACCAAATTCAAAATATCCATTATGATAGGTAGTCCACGCATAAAATCGGGGCTCACGATCGGTGCAAAGACGCATTACCTTATCACTACTAGGAGTAAAATTAGCATATTTCACAAGATCCTCATAATTGTTTCCATCACAATTTTCCGGAGCACTAATATATTCATAACGTTCGTCATAGTCGAACGTTTTATCCTTATTTATTGGAAGCCCGTTTTTAGTGTAAAATGCTTCAATGGTTTGCAAAGTAGGACAGTTAGTCATACTGATACCAGCAAACTTACCACCGAGCGTCTGACGAGGCGGACAGCGACGCTGTATTCCATAATAGTCATCATTACGTGTGTCAGCCCAAATAATTTCCGGATTATTCCCTGTCTGATTGTCGATATTGGTATATCTCAATCTTCGTTGTGCTTTATTGGGAAGTCCCGGTTTAGCATCACTTGGTTCACCGGCATCCGCATCGTGATAGAGATGGAATTTAGCTTTTTCCACTTCATCAATTGCATACTTTGTTTGGGTAGCACTTATTTCCCATTTTGCTTGACTTTTCTCTTGAGCTATTAACTGACGTCCATCTAACGGACTACGGAAATCGGCATACATTTCTGTGTTTCCATTATAGAGCGGTGAAGCGGCATAGAGGTAAACTCTGGATTTCAATGCTAATGCTGCAAGACGTGTGGCACGACCATAATCTTTTCCACTCCATGTAGTAGGTAGTCCGCCTTCAGACATTGCTTCATCCAATTTTTCGTTAATAAAGGCCACTACTTCGTCTATACTACTACGTTCGGGAAAACCACTAATGGGTGTTTCTAAATCTATAACACTGCGAATAATCATGGTCGGACCATACGAACGCATAGACAAGAAATGATAATAAGCTATCAAAAAATTAGACTCTGCCAAATATTGTTTTTTCATTTCGTCTGTTACATATTCGTTGGACACTTGTTTCAAGCTTTCTTGGAACATGTAGCATTGATGAATACCATTCCAAATAGTAGACCATGTATTACTAGTAAATCCCAAACTGACAGGACTATAATAACCGTATTTGAAAGTGGTAAACAATTCTTTGGTAACAGCTGTGAGTTCTTCCGCAAGCCAATAACTGTTACCGAAAGTTCTGTTAGCCGGTAAATAGCCATAACAAGAATAGAGATATCCTCTTACCGCACCTTCCGTCTTCCAAGTATCCGATTCTTGTGCACGTTCATCGGGGACAATGTCTAGATAATCGCAAGAACTAAGTTGCCCCATCATTCCCAATACGATTAAAAATTTTGCTATCTTTTTCATATAGAATTCTTATTTATTATTAAAGGTTACTTGAATACCAAAATTGATGATACGTTGAGTGGGGTACTTCATACCACTACCGCTCCCCATTTCAGGATCCCAATAATCGAAAGGGGAAAATGTCAACAGATTCTGTCCGCTTAAGTAGAAGCGCCAGCCTTTGAAAGTATAACCCACTTCGGCATTTTTCAGTTTCAAAAACGAACCATTACGTAACCAATAGGTTGAGTTTTGTGTATTATTGCCATTGTTTTCCAATGTCAAACGCGGATATTTGGCATCAATATTTTGGTTTTCAGTAGTCCAGTGGTCATCGGCTATGTATTTAAACAAGCCGCGGATACGTGCCTCACCAAAAGGATGGATACCACTCATCAAAATTGAAGTCTTAGCTACTCCTTGAAAGAAGAAAGAGAAATCCCATTTCTTGAATTTGATAGAAGGACCAAAACCATATACTATTTCCGGGTCTTGCGGATTGCCCACATAACGTCGGTCATTGCCATCAATCACATTATCATATTCACCACGGTAGTTAGGAAGATTATGATACCAAATATCCCCAGGTTGTGGAGTGTATCCCAAAGCTTTTTGATCGGGGTTATTATGGATGGTCTTTTCATCGGGGAATAATCCGTTGTCAATATAGAGCAAATATTGCCCTAATGAATGCCCTACCGATGACAAGTTAGGATATTCTTGGAAAGGAGGCTCATCTCGTTCCAAAATGGTATTGTGCGCATAGGTGAATGTTCCCTTGAAAGAGAGAAAAAGATCTTTGTTCACCTGTTTGTTATAATCTATCGACAAATCCATACCTATATTTTTCATCTTACCTAAGTTAGCATATACCGTTGCTCCGCTCAAACCCAAGAAATCGGGGATTGTACTACCTCGACTCAAGAAGATGTCTCTACGAGTCTCTTTGAATGCTTCGACTGTCAGATTAAAACTATTATAAAGTTGAAGATCAATACCTACATTTATCTTTTCTCCTATTTCCCATCCCAAATTTGGATTAAAGAAACGAGACCATTTAGGTCCCTTGTAAGTTACCCTGTTTCCACCGACACCTGTAGTGTATCCAGGACTACCACCCAAATCAATATCTTCAAGATAAGTAAATCGTCCGGCTCCGGTATTATCATTACCTACCAATCCCCACGATCCACGCAGTTTTAAGTTGGAAATCACAGGACGAATATTATCCCAAAATTTCTCATTTGATATGTTATATCCTACAGCGATAGATGGGAAGAAACCATAGCGGTTACCTGATGCAAAGTTTTCCGAACCATTGTAACCAAAGTTAGCTTCAGCCATATAGCGACCATCGTAAGCATACGACACACGTCCGGCAATACCCTGTTTGCGCTCAGGCAGTGAGGAAAAAAGGTCAGTCACATTATTTGTATTGTACTGCTGACGATTAAACAAAAACATGGCATTCACATCGTGTACACCGCCAAAGGTATGTTTATAGTCTAAAGTAGCTTGCAGATAGAGTTTACGGTTACCGCTATGCGAGCCCGAGGTTTTAATAGCAGTACCACGTTCATTGCCCGTTCTACGAAGAGTATATTCACCGGTTTCGTCATTTTGAGAAGCGACCTCAAAAGCATTATAGTCACTCACACGAGTGGCATTACTGCTTGAATGGTTTTTGTAAGAGAATAATCCATTGAATGTCAATCCTTTTATAAACATACCCAAATCCTGCTGCAACTTAAAATTGGCAGTAATAATACTGGTATGGTTTGTTTTGTATCCGGTCACGTAGTCAGCTACAGGATTCATATATCCACCGGTAGCAAATGGGCCCCCACTTTTATCCCCCCACATAATATCTTCGGTATCATATCCATAACCAGCAGGAAAAGAAACAGGATAGTCTACAGGATTGTGTTCCATAGTAGATGCAAATAAAGAACTTGTACTAGCATTCGGTCCTTTCCAATCTTTAATAGAGGCATTCAAACCCAATGACAGTTTAGTAGTAGGAGTCGCTTGTACATTCAAGTTATTAATAAAATCGTAGTTGGTTACATTGATGTTATTATTATAGCTGAAACCATATTTCTCGCTCAACGAGTTCAAGTTACCATCGCTGTGTTTCACACCCACACTCATAAAGTAGTCCATTTTTTTGTTACCTCCACGAATATTGAAGTTGGCACGCTGGGCAAAAGCATTTTTTTTGAACATCTCATCATACCAATCTACATTAGGATAAAGATAGGGATTGAGTCCGGCACGTGTTCCTTCTATCTTTTCCCTACTATAGGGAGTAGCAGCCGAAGTGGGGCGAGCGGCTCCTTCATTATAAGCTTCCATATAGGTTACACCATCAGCCATTTCAGGAACTTTGGTTAGCGAGGTCAAGGCTCCCTCTAAGCGAAAGTTAATAATAGGCTTGTCGAGATCTTTACCACTTTTGGTAGTAATAATCATTACACCATTGGCGCCGCGTGTACCATATAGCGCAGTAGCAGTAGCATCTTTCAAGATAGAGAAACTCTCGATAGCTTCAGCATCGAGTGAATTCAATTCAGTACTGCTGATTTCCACACCATCCAAAATAATAAGTGCACCAGTTGCGCCACTAAAGGTAGATTTACCGCGAATCCAGAAACTGGCCCCATCGGCACCCGGTTCACCACTACGTTGTACAGCAATGACACCCGAAAGACGTCCGGCAAATGAAGTAGACAAACTAGAAGAAGGTACCTTTAATTCAGCAGGTCTCACCTGTGTCACAGCACCAACCAAACTTTCTTTCTTTTGTCCTACGCCAAAAGCAGTCACAACCACTTCATCCAATGATTCAGTAGCTTCACTCAACTCAACTGTATAAGTCTTCAAATGACTTATACTGATTTCTTTGCTCTCATACCCCAAATAAGAAATGATAAGCACATCTCCTTTTGATGCTTTCAAAATAAATTCACCATCAAGATTAGTAGTAGTACCAACAGTAGTTCCCTTTACTTTGACAGCTGCACCAATAACTGGTTCACTCGTTTTTCCATCCAAAACAACACCTCGGATTTCGCCCGTTTTTTGTTGTGCTCCCATAGAATTAACTAAAATCACCTCATTTCCATTTACTCCATTTGCGAATGAAGAATTCGAAATGAAACAAAGACCTAAAGTCAACAAAGGAAGCGCACTAAGAATTATGCCACTTTTCTTTTTCATAATAATAAAGAGTTTTTTGTTTTCATAATAAAAGTTTTATTTTAGATAAAGGGTTAATTATTTACCGGCACAAAAGTGAATAATTCCATTCAAATAAAGAGGATATTTCATCTATTTCAGGTACTGAATTTGTCTTCTCCATGAAAAAAATCTATTTTAACACAACAGAGAGAGGATTAACGATTTCTTTCCTAAAAAAGCTTCTTACCGGACAAAACGTTAAAAACAAAAGTGAAAACACAAACTCCCCTTCGAATGGACGGAATATCCCCCTACCTATTTTATATAGGAATAACTTTGCAGCATAAAAACATCTAACATATAATATCTAATAACATGATTAAATTTATAAAGAAGAATCCGGCAATCCCCCAAAGATGGATTGTACTTACTGCATTGGCATATTCACTAACTGCCGCACAAGCTCAAACGCCCCAAGCAGAAAAAGCATTTATCAAAGAGAATATGGAATTCGCCACCAAACAATATAGTTTGATGATGCAAACCCCTGCACAAGGAAAAAATGGAAAAGCTATCATGCCACACAGTATGCGCAAAGACGGTACTCCCAGCAAAGGAAGTATTTACCTTTGGACAGCAGGCTTTTTCCCTGGTACATTATGGTATCTATCAAACTACACAGGCGACAAAGCTTTGCAAGACTCTGCCTTAGTTTATACACATCAAATGGAACCCGCAAAGACCTTCACAGACAATCATGATATTGGATTCATGATGTATTGCAGCTATGGTAATGCCAATCGCTTCGCACCAAAAGACGAATATGAGGACATATTAGTAGAATCGGCACGTTCACTCTGTACACGTTTCCGCCCTCAAGCAAAAGTCATTCAATCATGGAATGGATTTCGCAGTTGGCACGGTGACAAAGTATATGATTTTCCTGTTATCATCGACAATATGATGAATCTAGAACTATTATTCCATGCCTCCAAAGTGACGGGTGATGAAAGTTTTCGTAAAGTGGCTATTTCACATGCAGAACAAGTAATGCACCATCAAGTACGTAAGGACTACAGTTGCTTCCACATCATATATTATGATAAAAAAACAGGCAAGCCCATCAAAGGAGAGACTTCTCAGGGATATTCCGATAATTCAGCCTGGTCACGTGGACAAGCTTGGGGAATCTATGGATTTACCATGTGTTACCGTGAGACGAAAGACAAACGCTTCTTGAAAACTGCAGAAAAGATGGCAGACTTCTACCTTGATCATCCCAACCTTCCTTCCGACAAGGTTGCCTGGTGGGACTTTAACGCCTTTCAAGAAGGTTACACACCCGGTATCCGTTCCAACGCCTGCAAAATGGTAAATAACTACCGCGACGCTTCCGCCGCAGCCTGCGTAGCTTCGGCATTACTGGAACTGAGTACTTATAGCAAAGGTAGCAAAAGCAAGAAATATCTGGAAAGTGCCAAACAGATTCTACATGCACTAGGTAGTACCAACTACCGTGCCGAGCTAGGTAAGAATGCAAACTTTATACTGATGCATAGTGTAGGTGCCGTACCTCACAATTCAGAAATAGATGTGCCGCTAACGTATGCCGACTACTATTTCATCGAAGCCTTACATCGTTATAACCGAATGCTGGACGGAAAAAGTCCACTATAAATAAAAGGAAAAAACATGAAAAGAAAGAATTATCTAATCTGTTTACTAACGGCTATAATACTACTGCCAATAGGAGTACAAGCCAAAGACAAGAAAAAAGGAAAGAAGAATATTCCCATGACGGAAATTCAAACCACTGGCACCCAAGATCGCGCCATATGGGTAAAGCTACTTTGGAAAATATCATATCCTGTCATCCATAACCTCGCAGAAGGAACACTACACCAGAATATGCCCATTGAGACCCGTAGCGGTGAAACAGCAGGCTACAAAGACATGACACATCTGGAAGCTGTAGGCCGCACACTCGCCGGGGTTGCCCCTTGGCTAGCACTCCCCGATGATGATACAGAAGAAGGTAAACTACGCAAGCAGATGCGTGAAGAAGTACTGAAAGGATTAAAAAATGCAGTAGATCCTGCATCACCCGACTTACTGAACTTCACCAAACACGCTCAACCTATCGTAGATGCCGCCTATCTAGTACATGCCTTCCTCCGTGCCCCCAAAGCTTTATGGGAACCATTGGATGAAGTTACAAAAGAACGCTATATTAAATCCTTCCAATCCTTACGTGATCGTACTGGTGCTTACAACAACTGGCTACTCTTCACCGGACTAACAGAATCATTTCTGTTGGGAAAAGGTGTACAATACGACCAGTTCCGTATTCGTGTAAGTAAAAATAAGGTAAAAGAATGGTATGTAGGCGATGGCTGGTATAGTGATGGTCCATCATTCAGTATGGATAATTATAACGCCTACGTGATGCATTCTATGATGGTAGCTATGCTGGAAAATCTTTTACCTAAACGTTGGGCAAGTCAGAAGGAGCTAGACGAAGCTATGAACCGCATGATACGCCACTCTGAATTTTGTGAACGTATGATAGCTCCCGATGGCACATATCCCGCTTTCGGACGTTCGGTTACTTATCGTACCGCTGCATTCCAATCGTTAGCAGACGTAGCTCTACGCAAAAAATTGCCCTCACACGTTTCTCCCGCCCAAGTACGTTGCGCCCTGACTGCCGTACACCGAAATATGTATGAGGGAAATCAGAACTTCGATAAGGATGGTTGGTTAGTGCTCGGCTTCAACGGTCATCAGCCAGAATGTGCTGATGGTTATACCTCCACTGGCAGCCTTTATATGGCAACCTTAAGTTTTCTACCTCTCGGTCTTCCCGCTGATGATCCGTTTTGGACAGATGCATACGCAGATTGGACTAGCAAAAAAGCTTGGAAAGGAGGACATCTACACAAAGATTACAAAGTGGAATACTAAAACAGGGTTATCAAATGGTCCAGAAACCAACCTTTATAACTTAGCAAGGCATGAAAATTTGTATATAAACAATAAAAATGTTGTGATTAAATAACCAATTACCATCCTCCTGTATTATCCTCTAGTATAACGGTATAGAGTTAATACAAGGGGATGGATCCAAATGGTTTAATCCGTATACCACTATCTTTTACTGCATAGCAATCTCACAATACTACCTGTAAATCAGCGTTGACAAATATTCCTCAGCAAACATCTCATTGGCAACTTCCAACAAAGTCTCTGCAGTCAAAGCCTCTATACGTTTAAAGACAAGCTCGGATGATTCGTACTTATGGTAATGCAGGAAAGTTTTCGCCATGCCCAACGCATTATTCTCAAAATTATCGGAGGCCACCCCGATTTGTCCGATCAACTGCTTCTTGGCTGCCGCCAACTGAGAAGAAGTCATTTTCACATCCCGCATTCGTTTCAGTTCCTTATAGGTCAATTTCAAACAAGTATCCATATCTTCAATATCCGTCCCGAAGTAGATGCAGAAAGCACCTGTATCGGTATAAGAAGTCAGATTGGATTCGACATTATAAACCAATCCCCTGCGTTCACGAAGAGAAACATTCAGTTTGCTGTTCATTCCAGGACCGCCGAGGATATTATTCAGCAGATAGAGTGCGGTACGTTTGTCGTCGTATGCATTATATCCACGGCTACCAATCATTACATGTGCCTGATGTGTGTCTTTAGTTACCGTTAAATGTTCAGGAATATAAAGAGGCGGAGGCGTACGGCGGTTCTCAATTTCCACTGCAGGAATATCCGACATATATTTTTCTGCCAGACGGATAATTTTCTTGAAATCATATTGTCCTTGAACGAAAAACACCATATTCCCCGGCTGATAGAACCGACGGGTAAAGGACAGGACATCCTCCGTGCGAAAACTCCTCAGAAGTTCCGGTTTCCCCAGAATGTTTCTTCCCAGCGGATGATTACGGAATATCATATCTTCAAAATCATCGAAGATCAATTCGGAAGGATTGTCTTCATAGGATTGGATTTCGTCAATAATCACTTCTGTTTCCTTTTCAATCTCATGTTGCGGAAAAGTAGAATGGAATACAATATCCCCCAGTAGCTCAAGCGCACGTTCCAGATGTTCTGTCAGGAAGGCGGAATAGACAACCGTTTCTTCTTTATTCGTATAAGCATTGAGGTCACCGCCTACATTCTCCATTCGGTTGAGAATATGCCAAGCTTTCCGTTTCACCGTTCCCTTAAAAATAAGATGTTCTACAAAATGAGCCATTCCCTGTTCATTTGCCGCTTCATCACGGGTGCCGGCATCAATCGCAAAACCACAATAAGCTACTTTTGAAAGCGTCGGTTCATGGATAATACGCAGGCCATTAGGTAATGTATATTCGTTGCAATGCATTGTTTTCTACTTCCTTATTGAATTAATGCCACAAAAATACAATAAAACTTATTGCTGTTTATAGAAAATTGCAGATATTTGTGGACTATAACAGTTACAACGTATATGGAAAAGATAGGAATTTTCTGTTCTGCCTCTGAAAACATTGACAAAATGTACTTCGAAAGTGCTCGCCGAATAGGCGAATGGATAGGACAGACAGGCAAAACGTTGATTTACGGAGGAGCCAACCTCGGACTTATGGAATGCGTAGCACGCACCGTAAAAGAAAACGGGGGTAAGGTCATTGGAGTAGTCCCGACCAAACTGGAAGAAAATGGTAGAGTAAGCTCTCTACTGGACGAGGTGATTCATACCCGCAACCTGAGCGACCGCAAAGATATAATGACGGAAAAGTCGGATGTATTGGTGGCACTGCCTGGAGGCGTAGGCACACTCGACGAAGTTTTCCACGTTATAGCTGCCGCTTCTATTGGCTACCACCACAAGAAAGTTATCTTCTATAACGAATATGGTTTCTACAACGAGCTGCTGAAAGCACTCAAAACCTTGGAAGAAAAAGGCTTTGCCCGCCAACCTTTCTCAACCTATTACGAAATAGCAAACACTCCGGATGAACTAAAAGAAAAAATAAACTGATCATATGATAGACTCCATTAAACAACTTTTACAACAGGAAGCACAGGCTGTGCTCAATATCCCTGTAACAGACGCTTATGAGAAAGCAGTACAACTTATTGTTGAACAGATACATCAGAAGAAGGGAAAACTAGTAACTTCCGGTATGGGGAAAGCCGGACAAATTGCGATGAACATTGCTACCACTTTCTGTTCTACGGGTATTCCCTCTGTATTTCTGCACCCTAGCGAAGCACAACATGGTGACTTGGGTATCCTGCAGAAAAATGATTTGCTCCTGCTTATCTCCAACTCCGGCAAGACGCGTGAAATCGTCGAACTTACCCAACTTGCTCACAATCTGGACCCGGAACTGAAGTTTATCGTTATCACGGGAAATCCAGATAGTCCGTTGGCGCACGAATCGGATGTTTGCCTAAGTACCGGTAAACCTGCCGAAGTTTGTACGCTGGGTATGACTCCTACTACTTCGACTACTGCCATGACTGTTATCGGTGATATTCTGGTAGTACAGACCATGAAGGAAACCGGATTCACCATTGCCGAATATTCGAAACGCCACCACGGAGGTTATCTGGGAGAAAAATCAAGATCACTATGCGAAAAGTAATCGGTATCGGAGAAACAATCCTCGACATCATCTTTCGAGGCGACCAGCCTTCCGCAGCCGTACCGGGAGGCTCTGTATTCAACGGCATCGTATCCTTAGGCCGGATGGGAGCAAACGTCGGTTTCATCAGCGAAACCGGTAACGACCGCGTGGGAAACATTATCCTGCAATTCATGCGTGACAACAATATCCCGACCGACCATGTGAATGTATTCCCTGACGGGAAATCACCGGTATCTCTGGCTTTTCTCAATGAGCAAAGTGATGCCGAATATATCTTCTACAAGGATTACCCCAAACAACGTCTCGATGTCCTGTTCCCCAAACTGGAAGAAGACGACATTGTCATGATAGGCTCCTACTACGCCTTGAATCCGGTATTGCGGGAAAAGATTCTCGAACTGCTCGACCAGGCGCGCGAGAAAAAAGCTATTATCTACTATGACCCCAACTTCCGTTCTTCACACAAAAACGAAGCGATGAAACTCGCTCCCACCATTATCGAGAATTTGGAATATGCGGATATTGTACGAGGCTCATTGGAGGACTTTTTCTATATGTACGGCATGCAGGACGCGGACAAAATATACAAGGATAAAATCAAATTTTACTGTCCTCGGTTTATCTGTACTGCGGGAGGAGAAAAAGTATCACTCCGTACAAATTTAGTTAATAAAGATTATCCGATAGAACCATTGGAAGCTGTCAGTACCATTGGAGCAGGTGACAACTTCAATGCCGGGCTGATCTACGGATTACTTAAATACGACGTCAGATATCGTGATTTGAACAACCTGAACGAAGCAACCTGGGATAAGGTTATCCAGTGCGGAAAAGACTTTGCCGCAGAAGTCTGCCGGAGTTTCAGCAACTCCGTATCCGTAGAATTTGCGGAAAGCTATAAATAATACCCGCGAAATAGAATAGCGGTACAATATTTTATTAACTGATAAATGATAGTTGATTCAACTATATTGACTATCTTTGCACCCGAAATAAAAGATATACAGAGATTTAATGAAGACATTTGAAGAGCTTGGCGTTTCTCCGGAGATACGTAGAGCAATTGAAGAAATGGGATACGAGAATCCCATGCCGGTACAAGAAGAAGTGATTCCGTACCTTTTAGGAGAAAATAATGATGTAGTAGCTCTTGCACAGACAGGAACAGGTAAAACAGCCGCATTCGGCCTGCCCTTGCTCCAACAGATTGACGTAAAGAACAGAATTCCACAATCGCTTATCCTCTGCCCTACTCGTGAGCTTTGTCTCCAGATAGCAGGAGATTTGAACGATTATTCCAAATACATTGACGGGCTGAAAGTACTCCCGGTATACGGTGGTTCTTCTATTGACAGTCAGATACGCAGCCTGAAACGCGGTGTACATATCATCGTGGCCACTCCCGGACGTTTATTGGACTTAATGGAGCGCAAGACCGTATCCTTGTCCACTATTCGCAACGTGGTAATGGACGAAGCGGACGAAATGCTGAATATGGGATTTACGGATAGTATCAATGCTATTCTTGCCGATGTTCCCCAAGAACGTAATACGTTGCTTTTCTCTGCAACAATGAGCCCGGAAATTGCGCGCATCTCAAAGAACTATCTGCGCAACGCTAAAGAAATCACTATCGGCCGCAAGAATGAAAGTACCAGCAACGTAAAGCACGTTGCCTATACCGTTCATGCTAAAGATAAGTATGAAGCACTGAAGCGTATCGTAGACTATTATCCGCAAATTTACGGTATCATTTTCTGCCGCACACGTAAGGAAACACAAGAAATTGCAGATAAACTGATGCAGGAAGGTTATAATGCCGACTCATTGCACGGTGAATTGTCACAGGCACAACGTGACGCCGTGATGCAGAAATTCCGTATCCGTAACCTGCAACTGCTCGTTGCTACGGACGTAGCTGCCCGCGGGCTGGACGTGGACGACCTGACACACGTCATCAATTACGGATTGCCGGATGATACGGAAAGCTATACTCACCGTAGCGGACGTACAGGACGTGCCGGCAAGACAGGTACTTCTATCGCCATTATCAACCTGCGTGAGAAAGGGAAAATGCGTGAGATTGAACGTATTATCGGCAAGAAGTTTATTCCCGGAGAAATGCCGACTGCAGCAGGAATTTGCCAGAAACAGTTACTTAAAGTAATTGACGACCTCGAGAAAGTAAAAGTAAACGAAGAGGAGATTTCTGAATTCATGCCCGATATTTACCGTAAGCTAGAATGGTTAAGTAAGGAAGACTTGATTAAACGAATGGTTTCTCACGAATTTAACCGCTTTGCCGAATATTACCGCAACCGCGCAGAGATAGAAGTACCGACCGATAGCCGTGGCGAACGTACCGGAAGAGGTGACCGAAAAGAAGGTGGTTTCGAAAAAAGAAGCCGGAAAGCTGCTCCGGGCTTCAACCGTTTATTCATTAACTTGGGCAAAACGGACAGTTTCTTCCCCAGTGACCTCATCGGCTTGCTGAATAGCAATACACGTGGACGCATTGAATTAGGACGTATCGACTTAATGCAGAACTTCTCTTTCTTTGAAGTTCCCGAAAAAGAGGCTATCAATGTCGTAAAAGCTCTAAGCCGTGCGAAATGGAACGGACGGAAAGTCGTAGTAGAAGTATCTAGTGAAGAAGGCGGAAAAGGACATGAAAACGGTTCAAGTGAACGCAAAGGCGGAAAACGATTCGGCAAAGGAGAAGATCGTACTCCACGCTACGACAATAAAGATAGAAAAACAAAAGATGCTTCTACCAAAGGTCCAAAATCCGGCAAAAAAGAAAAACCGAGTCGTGCAGAACGAGGCTATTCGGATGCTCGCGGTCCAAAAAAGAAAGACGACTGGCAGGAATTCTTTAAAGACAAAGAACCAGACTTCAGTGAAGAAGGGTGGGCACGCAGAAAACCAAAGAAATAAAAACTTTCAAAGCAAAAACCATAGAATTCCCCTTTTGAGGGAATGGTTACTTCTTTAAAAAAGTTGTACCAAAAACGTTTACATAACCTTTTATAAGGTGAGTTCAATATAAACTTAATGATTATATGCTTCCCTTCCTTTGGAAAGGAAGGAGAAGCATGAGAATGAAGTTATATCAAACTCACCTTATTTTTAATTCTTTTATCAGATTTCCCGCTTTCCCGTATTTCTCGATAATAAAGAGCATATAACGCACATCCACACCGATACATCGTTGTAAATCGGGTTCAAATACAATATCACTGCTCATGGCTTCCCAATTGCCGTCAAACGCCAGACCGAGCAACTCTCCCTTACCGTTGAACATGGCACTGCCGGAGTTTCCTCCTGTTATATCATTGTTGGAGATAAAGCAGACATTCATATCTCCCTGTTCGTTGGCATACCTGCCGAAGTCGCGGGAAGATAATAAAGACAAGAGTTCCGGCTGCACGGCAAAGTCAATGTCTCCGGCATGCTCTTTTACCTTCTCAAAGATACCTTTCACTGTTGTATAATAGCCGTAAGTAGCCCCGTCGAAAGGAGAATAACCACTGACCGTCCCGAAACTAAGCCGCATGGTCGAATTGGCGTCGGGATAGAAATTACGGTCGGCATACATACGGCGCATGGCATCATTGAATAAGCGCTCTCCCTGTTCGATCTGCTCGGAAGCTTCGGAAATACCCTGGTTCATCTCATAATATTTCACAATCAGGTCAAGACTCAAAGATACGGCAGGGTCTTCAATCAGATTATACGTCGTATCCCGTTCCAGGAAGCGTTTCAAACCTTTAGGCGAGGTTATATTGGATGTTGCATACAAGGAGTCTACATAGGCTTGGATATTCCCGTTATAGAGCGTGTCGATCTTATCGTACATAGCGGGAAGATACTTCTTGTCCACTTTCGTTTGATACTCTTTCAGCATGGCGGCAAAGACTTCCTTGTCAATGGCAGTATCCAGGTTGTCATACTTTTCCAACAGCTTCTTCATACGGCTTACCACTTGCTTTTCTTCCGCCTCAAAGTCGAAGTTCAGAATTTCAAGCGCAAGCTGAACCAATTCAGGACCATTGATAAATGCTTCACCGAAATAAGCCAAGGCACGGTTTATCTCACGACGATTGCCATAATTCAGCTCCAGGGAAGAGAATAAACGAATAAGTTTCTCCCTTTCTTCGGGATGCGCCTGAATCCATTCGCGCAGTGCAGCCTCAGCAGCACGTTTCTTTTCCAGCACTTTCAGGTGTTGGATCGCTTTATTGGTTCCGATACTATTCTTCCAGTAATTAGAGCTTTCATCGTACTTTGAGGCATACTTGATACGGATGTCCGGACGACGGTCCATTTCCCGCTTCCAGATAGCCTGTTTCACTCCACGCACGTCAATCATAGCCTGATTGATGCCGTTCATCATCTCCTCGATACCATACGAAGAGAGATAACGCTCCGTACTCCCCGGATAACCGAGCGTCATACAGAAAGAGCCTTCCTTATATCCTTCCAAAGAGACAGGAGCTACATATTCGGGATGATAGGGCACATTGTCCGGAGAATAATCCGCCGGACCGTTCTGAGTGTTCGCATAGATACGGAATACGCTGAAATCGCCCGTATGACGCGGCCACATCCAGTTGTCCGTATCCCACCCGAACTTACCGACAGAGGAAGGGGGAGCAAATACCAGACGGACATCATTATAATCACGGTAAACAGACAGCCAGAACTCATTTCCCGCATAGTAGGCGTCAACAATACCCGTCAACGTGGAGTCCTTTTCCGATACTTCCATCCCGATTACATTCATCACAGAATCGACTGCCACCCGCCGCTCGGATTCCGTCTTGGCGTGTTTGGCGGCAGACAATACCCGCTTGGTCACATTTTCCGTACGAAGCAGGAAACGGACATATAACTCGGGATTCGGCAGTTCTTCTTCGAGGCTACGGGCCACAAAACCGTCTTTCAGATAATCATGTTCTACCGAAGAATGTTGCTGGATACTACTGAAACCGCAATGATGATTGGTGAACACCAACCCGTCTTCCGATACGACTACTCCCGAACAAAAGCCGCCGAAACTGACAACGGCATCCGCCAAACACGGCTTCTTCGGATTATATAATTTATTTACAGGCATCTGCAAACCAAGTTCTCTCATTACCCGGTCTGTTTGCTTATTCTTCTTAAGATTTCCCAATAGCCACATTCCCTCATCGGCAAAAGCATTCGACAAGCAAAGAGCAAGGACAATAACTGCGGTCAGTCTGAATTTCATGCTATTATTTTTAGATTCTTTATTCGGTAATCAACCTCAACTTTTTCGCCCCTACCCGGGCTTTCAGCCACTCGCTGATTTTCTCTTTCTCCGTATTCGTCGGATGTTTGGCAAACTTCATGACAGCCAGCGTCACCGTATCCGTTTTCATCGAATCTACCCGTACTTCGAGCGAGTGAGCAATGGAAAGCGTAGTGATAGAAGGATAAAGCACCTTCAGTTCCGGCACCAGTGTACGACTCATTTCATCATACGATTTATATTGTTGGAGAGTTGTCTCCAGTTGAGTTATTTTGACTTTCTGTTCCTGAAGCCGTTGTTCGCTGTTCTTGTAGAAGTCTTCCATTACCATGGCACGGATAGAAGACACATCCACCGCTTCGTTGTTCATACCCTGCAATACTATCAGCTTGGTATCTTCAAGTTTATACTCTTTCAGTTTACTGCGGGCTATGGAGATCGAAGCGTCCGGCACTTCCGAGCCGATCAGGACAACACGGACTTCCTTATGTTCATAGCTGACCTTTTTATCAAGCACTTGCGTATTCTCGAATCCCAACTGTTCGTTGATAAACCGGTTGGCCGCCGCTTCATAGAAAGTACTTTTGATAATGCCGAATGTCAGATAAACAGCCGGGCACATCGTCAGAATCACAATCAGGATGATATATTTACGCACCGTCTTTTCACGGTTTTTATCAACGAACTCTTTCCGCTGGAAATGCATCACACGCACACCGATAAAAGTTGCGAGGCTAATGAATACGGAATTTATGAAGTAGAGGTAAAAGGCTCCCAGAAAATAGATCAGATTACCGGAAGCCAGCCCGTAACCTGCCGTACAAAGCGGCGGCATCAATGCCGTAGCGATAGCGACACCCGGAATCACGTTCCCTTTTTCTTTCGTAGAAAGAGCCACCACACCTGCCAGACCACCGAAAAGTGCGATGAATACGTCATAAATTGTCGGCGATGTGCGGGCCAGCAACTCTGACTGCGAACCGGCAATAGGCGCCAGAAGGAAGAAGATTGTCGCCGTCGTCACACTGAAAGCGGTCGTAATAAGAAAACTCTTTAAAGAACGTTTCATCAGTTCGAAGTCGTTCAAGCCGACAGAAAGCCCTACTCCCATGATAGGCCCCATCAACGGAGAAATCAACATGGCACCGATGATCACGGCGGTAGAGTTCACATTCAAGCCAAGTGACGCCATGAAAATGGCAAAGATAAGAATCCACAGGTTCGCCCCCTTGAACTCCACACCTTTACGGATAGAATCGACTGTTGCCAGTTCATTATCCTTATCCTTTCTCAAATCCAGATATTCGCCTAAAAAGGACTTTATGGCGAATTTATTACGTTCATCTGTCTTCATAAGTTATTTCTTCTTTATAAATCGATTAATAACAGGTAGCTGACTTAACGGCAAATCTTTCTTGACGATGTATGCTACAAACAACAATAAAAGCACAGTACGGAAAGCCAGACGGAGCACAAGATCAGAAATCGGCACTTGTTCGCCAATCACATACAGTACCGCAGCAAGCAGGATATAAAGTCCCAGACTTTTCAAGTCATACTGAATCGGATACTTCTTCTGTCCCATCCAATAGGACAACAGCATAATCACCCCATATCCGGCAACAGAAGCCCACGCAGAAGCAATATAACCATACACAGGCACAAACACAATGTTCATCACCACAATAATGGCACATCCTATCAGTGAGAAATAAGCCCCCCAACGTGTTTCATCCGTCAGTTTATACCAAAAGGAAAGATTGAAATAGATTCCCTTACATATTTCTGCAAGCATCACAACAGCCACTACTCCCAGCCCTTCCCAATATCCTCTTGCCACCAGATAGCGCAACAAATCCAAATAGAACATCACGGCAAGGAAAGCCAACAATGAGAAGATGAGGAAATATTTCATTGCAGCCGCATACATTTTACGATTGTCCCCTTCTCTGTCTTTTCCAAAAACAAAGGGTTCGTATGCATAACGGAAAGCCTGCGTAAACATAGCCATTACCATAGCAATCTTACTGGTAGCCGCATAAATGCCCAACTGGACCAGTCCTTCCTGACGATCCTCGAAAAGAAACGGATAAATCATCTTATCCACCGTCTGATTCAGAATACCGACCAGCCCCAGAATCAACACCGGGAAAGAATATACTACCATTCGTTTTAGCAGTGCCTTGTCCAACTTATAAGCAAAGCCTCTCAATTCAGGAATAAAGAAGAACATCTGCACTGCCGAAATAATCAGATTACTGATGAAAATATAACCTACCAGATAATCCGGATCATAAAACCAGGAAACCGTTGCCGGAAAATGAACATTCAGCCACGGACAGAGCAACAGAAAGAACAGATTCAAGCCGATTCCACCGATAATGGAAAGCAATTTAATAGCCGCAAACTTAATCGGTCTTTTCTTATAACGTAAGTAGGCGAAAGGAATGCACTGGAAAGAATCCAAAGCCACCACCATAGCCATCATCGCTATAAACTCGGGATGATTGCCATAATCCAGCAGATTGGCGATCGGTTGCAGGAACAGTAGACAGAGAAGGACGAAAATCAAGGATACCCCGCCTACTGAAAGCAAAGAGTTTGCATACACTTTCATCGGATCTTCCCCTGATTTATTGGCAAAGCGGAAGAAACCCGTTTCCATACCGAACGTGAGCAGTACGAGCATCAAAGCTGTAAATGCATAGACATTTGATACTACTCCATAGCCTCCGGAAGAAGCCGGTAAAACTGCTGTGTACAACGGTACCAGCATATAATTGAGGAATCGACCGACAATACTACTCAATCCATAAATCGCAGTATCTTTTGCTAATGATTTCAGTCCAGCCATGTTCTATTTTATCAGATTAATGATATCACCCAAATTGATTAAAAGTCGGTAGTATCTCCATTCTCCTCCTTCGGGAAGGAGGAGTACCCGTAGGGGGAGGTGGTAGGATTTTCTCTCCTTTTTTTCACAACCTCCCGAATCTCCTCCACAATCCGCGTAGGATTCTCAAATACGACTCTATTCTCAAAACGTATTACCCAAATATTTTTCTCATTGACGAGAAAACGTGCACGATTATCAGCATAATCCATAGCTTCCGTAGTAGAATGTACTTCACCGTCCAACTCTATCCCCAGCCGGAATTGCGGGCAATAAAAGTCTAAAATATAAGGACCGACACTATGCTGCCGACGAAACTTAAGTCCATCTATTTGCTGCCCTTTGATTAACTTCCAGAGAGTGGCTTCGGCAGAAGTACTCATATTTCTTAAATCTTTTCGAACGGATTTTAGTTCGGGCTTATTCATTATATCGTGCATAGATAATTGTTTTATGTATTCACCTACCACCTCCCCCTACGGGTACTCCTCCTTCCCGAAGGAGGAGAATGGAGATACTACCGACTTTTTACTTTAATCAATTCCGGTGAAATGGTACCGCCCACTATCAGTCGTTAAACAATGTTTTCTGACTGTTATAAAGGCTTCTTCCCAAATGTTTGTAGGCAAGTTCGGTCACCTCACGTCCGCGAGGAGTACGCTTCATGAATCCTTCTTTTATCAGGAAGGGTTCGTAAACTTCCTCAATCGTCCCCGCATCTTCCCCCAAAGCCGTAGCAATGGTAGTGATTCCCACAGGACCGCCCTTAAACTTGTCTATAATCGTACAAAGTATCTTGTTGTCTATCTCATCCAGACCGTACTTGTCAATATTCAATGCCTCCAGTGCAAACTGGGCTATTTCCGTGTCAATAGAACCGGAACCCTTCACCTGTGCAAAGTCGCGCACCCGGCGGAGCAAGGCATTGGCAATACGCGGCGTCCCACGGCTGCGGGAAGCAATCTCTCCTGCCGCACGCAACGAGCAAGGCACATCCAATATGGAAGCGGAACGACGGATAATGTTACTCAAGATATCATCATCATAGTATTCCAGATGCAGATTGATCCCGAAACGTGCACGGAGCGGTGCCGTCAGCAGACCGCTGCGTGTTGTTGCGCCAACCAGCGTGAAAGGATTCAGATCTATCTGGATGCTACGTGCCGAAGGCCCTTTATCAATCATGATATCAATGCGATAGTCTTCCATGGCAGAATAAAGATATTCTTCCACCACGGGCGACAAGCGATGAATTTCATCAATAAAGAGTACATCATTCGGTTCGAGACTGGTCAGCACACCTGCCAAATCTCCCGGTTTATCGAGCACCGGACCGGAGGTTACCTTAAAGCCGACTCCCAACTCGTTGGCAATGATATTTGAAAGCGTTGTTTTTCCCAATCCGGGAGGTCCGTGCAGCAGGACATGGTCGAGTGCTTCGCCACGCAAGCGTGCCGCCTTCACAAAGATGCGAAGGTTTTCCACCACCTTATCCTGTCCGCTAAAGTCCTCAAAACTCAACGGCCGGAGTGCATTCTCAAAATCCCGTTCCCTTGAAGTAAGCTGATGTTCGCGTATGTTAAAATCTTCCTGTTCCATTTATTTCTTGAAAGTAGGAGACAAAGATAGAGATTTACATTCATTTTCAGTATAAGAAAGCTGAATAAAAAAGCCTGATAGCATGAAAAGCAACGATAAAATATTACTTTTGCATTATCTATATACAATCAACTATGGTTCTAAATTACATTTGGATAGGATTCTTTGTTATTGCTTTCATCATCGCCCTCCTGAAAGTTATTTTTCTTGGAGACACAGAGATATTCACTGCTATCATGAACTCTACATTCGACTCTTCAAAGACCGCTTTTGAAATCTCGCTAGGTCTTACAGGAGTATTGGCGCTTTGGTTGGGTATCATGAAGATTGGTGAGAACAGTGGATTGATTAATGCACTGGCCCGCTTTCTAAGTCCGGTGCTTTGCCGCTTGTTTCCGGACATTCCTAAAGGGCATCCGGTGCTAGGCTCCATCTTTATGAATATGTCTGCCAATATGCTCGGTTTGGACAATGCCGCCACCCCGTTGGGACTGAAAGCCATGAAAGAGCTGCAGGAACTGAATCCGAAAAAAGACACTGCTTCCAATCCGATGATTATGTTTTTGGTGATTAATACCTCCGGCCTTATCATCATTCCGATCAGTATCATGGTGTATCGTGCACAAATGGGGGCTGCACAGCCTACAGATGTATTTATCCCTATTCTGCTAAGTACTTTCATTTCAACTCTAGTAGGAGTCATAGCAGTCAGCATCGCTCAAAAGATAAACTTAATCAATAAGCCTATTCTCCTTTTAATGGGCGTTATCTGCCTTTTCTTTTCCGGCTTGATTTATCTGTTCCTAAGCGTTTCACGAGAGGATATGGGTACTTATTCTACATTGATAGCGAATATTCTGCTGTTCAGTGTCATCATCCTGTTTATTTTGACGGGAGTCAGGAAAAAAATCAATGTATACGATTCATTTGTAGAGGGAGCTAAAGAAGGGTTTACGACGGCTGTGCGCATCATCCCTTATCTGGTTGCTTTTCTTGTAGGAATTGCAGTGTTCCGCACTTCAGGAGCAATGGATTTTCTGGTGGGAGGCATCGGTTATATAGTAGGTCTATGTGGGGTTGATACAAGCTTTGTCGGAGCCTTGCCTACTGCACTGATGAAATCACTTAGTGGCAGCGGTGCAAACGGCCTGATGATTGATACGATGAAAGAACTAGGACCGGATTCGTTTGTAGGACGTATGAGTTGTGTAGTTCGCGGAGCTTCGGACACCACATTCTACATTCTGGCCGTTTATTTCGGCAGTGTGGGGATCACCAAGACTCGTAATGCGGTGACTTGCGGTCTGATAGCAGACTTCTCGGGTATCATAGCCGCTATCTTAATCAGTTATTTATTTTTCTTTTAAATCATAACATTCAATTATGGCTGTAACTTATCAAACAGAAGGCATCAAAATGCCTGAAATCAAGAAACGCGAGACTACGGAATGGATCAAAGCCGTAGCTGCTTCCTATGGAAAAAGACTCGGTGAAATCGCTTATATTTTCTGTTCCGATGAAAAAATTCTGGAAGTAAACCGCCAATATCTGCAACACGACTACTACACGGACATCATTACTTTCGACTATTGTGAGGGCGACCGCCTGTCCGGAGACTTGTTCATCAGCTTGGATACGGTACGCACCAATGCAGAACAATTCGGCGCTTCTTATGACAATGAACTCCACCGTGTCATTATTCACGGGATACTTCATCTTTGCGGTATAAACGATAAAGGACCCGGAGAACGGGAAATTATGGAAGCGGCGGAAAATAAGGCATTGGCAATGCTACACTAAATACCAGACTTTCTCAATCATCCTCTATAAATGGAAAAACGCCCTATCGTAATCACTACGACAGGGCATTCTCATTAGCCTTCGCTAATTAACATTAAATTATTTAAGAGAGAGATTTATTACTTCTTGTCGGGAGCCACTTCCGAAGTGACTAACTTCTTGATAGACTTGGTATTCAGATACAGGAAAGCCAACCGTGGAGGTCCGTCCTGCGCAACCAATTCCAATGAATCAGGTGTTATGTAACCTATACGTTCACGTGTCTTATACACTTCCACCTTTCCATCTTCTCCTTTGCTAAACCCTTCAACGATTAAATAACCATCTTTATCAATCTTCCAAGTCTTCAAATCCAAAGAGGGAATATTGACGGCAGAGCATTTCCCACCTTTTTTAAACTCAAATCCTTTCAGTTCACCGGTAGACTGATAGGTATAAGGATTGCACCATTTACCTATAATTTGTTTCTCCACCTTCTTCTGTCCATAGCTGCTGAATGCAAAGCAAGACAGAGCCATAACTGTCATTAATAGTTTCTTCATTTCATTTATTTTTCTAGTAAATCATATTTTTGGTCAATGCCACGTTCCCTCAGATGAATACCCTCTTTCATCCAACGCGGTTCTTTTGTTCCTTTCAGGTAATAGTCGAAGAATTGCATCATCCGGATAGTCCAGTCCTTCTGGGCAGCCTGATTACTAAGGAAATGTCCTTCACCTTTGTAGTTGAGATGCCATGCCGGACGCTGTAAACGGCGCATAGCCAAATACAAGGCACGCCCCTGTTCATAAGCCACAGCCTCATCTTTGTCATTATGCCAGATCAGTAACGGCGTATGTATCTTATCGGCCTCTATGATAGCGGAGTTTGCCAGATATTTGTCCTTGGCTTCCCACAAATTCTTTCCCATACGGCTTTGCCATTCTTCGTACATGAAATAACGCGGTAAACCGCTTCCACCACGAATGCCCAAATAACCGGTCACCATATCAGTGATAGGAGCACCAATATTGGCACAAGTAAATAGATCGGTTTTAGTCACCAGATAACTGGTTTGGAATCCTGACCAGCTATGTCCTTGCAGACCTATCTTTCCCGGATGTGCTATCCCCTGCTCTATCAAATATTTGGTTCCGCTTACTACGGCATCATAACAACTCTGTCCCGGTATTCCTATAGTGAAATGCACATCCGGCATGAATACGATATATCCGTTGCTGACGAAATACATCACATCACCCATTGCGCTGCTCAACATCGGAGCATGATAAGTATTCAATCCACCTGAATGCGTTTCATAGAATTGTACCAGTACGGGATATTCTTTTTGAGGATCATAATCTTCCGGCAGATAAAGTATTCCCTTATTGGGTTTATTCTCATAGTTTGTCCATTCCACCAACTTTGCAGTTCCCCATTTGTATTCACTTTGCTGAGGATTAGCATTCGTTATACGGATCGGATCGGAGAAATCGGCTTTGCTCCACCACAGATCACGGAATTCTGACATATTCTGACGATTCCAGATGCAATACTTCTGATTATCCGAGAAACGATGAATCGCATAGATATAAGGACCTTCCGCAAGCTTCTTCAAACGACCTTTCATGTCAAGCGAATAAATGCCTTCATCCATCGTATTCTCATCCCACACACTGACTACAACCGTCTCGTCCGGTTTGAAAACTTCCTTATCAATATTGCTGGTCATTTTACGGATAGATCTCTTATTTTTGCGGCCATATCCCTTGGTGAAACATTCCGGCTGACGTTCTCCGGTTAAATCTATCTTCCACCAGTCATAAGCATCGTAAATCAGTACATTATTACCATCAGCAGTCCAACCTGCAATGCCATAGGCAGGCGCAGGATTCGGTTTATCATAAGTTTCCTCGAATACCGGATAACCAATAGCTGTTGAAATATCGGTAACCTTACCCGTTGTTCCGTCAAACTTATTCCATACCTGTGCAACAGGATCATACATCACAGCCCATTTACCGTTCATTGACCACTTCGGCCTTGTCCGATAGCTACGTCCTACCAATTGCTTTTTTCCTGTATGTACATTCACAGAATAGATATCAAACGGCACTTCATTAAGCCATTCTTTCTGCATACGATAGGGAGTTTCGTCCGTATAAAGCACATAATGTATTTCTTCTGCACGGTCCGGTTCCAACAAATCAGCATGACCGGGAGCTACTTCCATCAATTTTCCGGAAGCAATATCATAGATATATTTTGAATATTGAGGACGGAAATAACGACCACGAGTCTGCAACGTAGGAACTTCATATTCATCCCAAGTCCACAACTCCAGTTCGAAACTCTTATCCGGCTTTACTTCCTCTTCTTTTTTATCTTTATTTACTTTCTCCTGATAAGGTCTGAGTTCCATTGTCAGGAACTTCTGACTGTGCGACAGAGTGGCCCGCGCAAGTTCCATTCCTGCCGGTAGAATCACCTCTTTACGGTCGAAGACCAAATCGCAGGTATTCTTCTTTAAAGAGAAATTATACCATAGCGAATCCTTAATACTGAATTCTCCTGTCATCAGTTTTGTATCCAAACTGAAAGAAACAGGTTCTTTCTTTACAGCACTCTGATAGATAGTCTGATAGGGTCCCGTCAATGGGCCATAACACAATGCGTTTCCTTTTGCCTGCCTGCGTACAAAAATGATAGAACGTCCTTCATTGTACAAGGTATAATAACCAATACTGTCAATCTGAAAAGCAGTACCGGTTTTCAGATGGCGAACCACCAAACGATTAAAAGACGGGACATGATTGACCGTATCTTTCGGAACGTTTGTCACTGAGACTGAATAAGGAGTTCCATTTACCGGCCGGAAAGATTCCTTATATTTCCATTCTTTCTTGATACCTGAAGGAAGTTCCATCAGGATCGTCTTCATATTTCCTGTAGAGTCAGCCTTCTGATAAGAAAGAGCTTGATCCGAATTATAAAACTCAATGTTTTCCACATCATCCAGCAGAATCTCCTTGCGGGTACGTGTATCAAACAGATGTACAGTTTTTGCGTCGGTGTTTTCAGGATTGTACTCCATAGGTGCAATCCGGTAGGTAACCCAACGTCCTGTCGGGGAGATATCCGGCGATTCAACACGCTTCCACGACATGCAGGCTTCAATGTCAACCGGCTTCTTCTGTGTTTGAGCATCGACACTCGGGACAAAACCGGCTAACACTCCCACTATTAATCCGATTCCCATTATTGTCTGCTTCATTTTATCTTCTCCTTTCATCTTTTATCATATCTTTATTCAAATCAATATCACAGTCTGCCGAGTTATCATGTAACAACAGACGTGCAAAATGACGCCACATTTTATGCTCAAAAAAGCTCTCGGACTCACCGAAGAATCCATGAGTACATTTAGGTAACACAAACATATCAAAGTCCTTGTCCGCTTTAATCAATGCATCTACCAGACGTAAAGTATTGGCCGGATTCACAGTCTGGTCTATGGCACCGGTAAACAGCAGCAATCCATGTTTGTAATTCTTCGCCAACTCCTGATTCGGACGCACACGTACACTATAATCATACGTTTTGCTCTCTACTCCCAAACTGTCTTTAGTCGTTGTCACCTTCTCATCTACACCATAATGAATCTCCACGAAACCTTTATTGTAAATACGATTGTCATGGTTACCGGCCGATGAGACAGCAGCCGAATAAAAGTCCGGATAAGTGCAAATAGCGGCAGCCGACATAAATCCGCCGCCTGAATGACCGTAAATACCTACCTTGGTAGCATCTATAAAGGGATAACGGGCAGCCAGTTGTTCGATAGCATATTTATCATCCGCCAGCGGATAATCGCGCATATTATTGTATCCATAGGTATGATAAGCCTTTCCACGCATTGGAGTACCCCCTCTGTGGCCTACGGTAATTACAATGAATCCCAGTTGAGCCAAACGGGTGTTATAAACATCATTTATTGTGAAACGAGTCGGCACGTACTCGAAGAACGGCCCCGGATAAACATTTGAAATAATAGGGTAAACTTTCGTCGAATCAAAATCGGCGGGCTTCCACATCACACCATAAAGGTCGGTTACTCCGTCGGCAGCTTTTACTTTAAAACGTTCCGGAGCTTTCCAGCCCATTTCATAGACAGGTTGCAAGTCCGGTTTCTCCAATGTCATGATTACCTTCCCATTCCGGTTGCGAACCACGTTTACCGGCTCCTGCGACACGGTAGAATATGAATCTACCAGATAGCGACAGGAGGGAGAGATACTGACTTCGTGTGACGCATTCTCCGGCGTCAACAGACGGAGTGCATTCGGACGATCCAAATGAGCTTCATAAAGAATATAGTAATAAGGGTCAATTCCTTTCTCCCGTCCATAACCATAGAAATACATCTTGCGTCCGACAGTATCAATTTGCGCAACCGGGCCGGCTACCCAAGTACCGTCTGTCAGTTGATTCTTCAGGTTTCCTGTTGCTGTATCATACAGATAATAATGTCCCCAACCGTTACGTTCGGAACGGAACAGGATTTCTTTTCCGTCATTCAGGAAAGAAACATTACGCATCTGATAATCGAGATACGGCTTGTTTTCTTCATGAATCACCACACGCACTTTTCCGGTCTCTACATCCACTTCGCAAATATCCGACTGGTTCCATGTACGGTTATAGCGTTGGAAGTACAAACGTTTTCCGTCTTTTGACGCATACAATACATCAATATACTGATCCGGCCAACGATTGATATCCACCTTCTTAACTTCCCGCTTGTCTATATCTCCCAACAGTAATTCATATTGAGTCACATTTTTATCACCGGCCAATTCAGCTTTATAAGTGATCAGTTCAGGAGAAGGCTTGGATAAAGAATTAATAACCCACAAGTCACGGACTTTCCGGTTGTCTTCACGGACAGCGTAGAAACGGTGGCTTCCCGGAATCCAGTGAGCCGATTCGGCTCCGAAACGGCCTTCCATCTTGCCTTCGTCTTCACGGTTGAATGTATAATCCGGCATACCGTCCGTCGTCAATTGAACCGGGATTGTATCCTGTCCCTTTTTCGGGTTTCCAACGAAATACAAGTTATCCTTACTGGCATAAAGAAAATACAAGCTATCCGGAGAATATTTCATCCAATACGGGTCGCCGGTTTTATACGTCGGCTTCTCATCGAGTTGCTTCAATTCTTTTGTATGGATATTGTATGTATAAAGTCCGCGGTCAAAATCAATACGAATGGTTTCGTTGTCCTTCATAAATGTGAAAGACAAATGCGGATCTGCCGAAGAATAGGCTTTCTTGGTATATACTGCAATTTTGCTCAATAACTCATCCGTATCAAACAACAATCGTTTCTCCTTCTTCTTCGGATTAACATAATAATATTTCTTTCCTTCACGTGTTGTAAAAGAGTAATAAAAGCAATCCGTATCGTTGATAAACGTCGGTCTGACTTCTGTAGAATACTTATCTATAGGATTTTGCTCCAACAAACGGAACTTTTCCGCTAACTGATAATTCGCTTTTTGTTGCGCACCGGCAAGGTTGCATGATACTAATGCAACCGCCAGGCACAAATATCTAAAGAGAGAGTTTTTCATAAAATCTTATCTATTGTCTTATTTACTACGGTTAATATCTCCCCAATAGTCTGCACGGGTATCACCTAGCAAATGTTTGGCAAAGAAACGGTACATTTTCTTCTCAAAATACTCATCGGCAGAGCCATATCCATGACCGGCTCCGGGAATGACAAGCATATCGAAATCCTTACCGGCCTCAATCAAAGCCTGAGCCATACGGTATGTATGTGCAGGATTCACGTTCTTATCCATATCTCCGGTTACAAGCATCAAGTGTCCTTTCAGATTCTTGGCTATCTCTGCATTCGACTTTACTCTAAACTTGTATTCATATTCTTTGGTCTCGTTACCCAGACTGTCTTTCACCACCTTCTCTACTTCTCTTACACCATTGTAACATTCTCCCCAACCACGGTTATAGATACTATTATCATGGTTTCCGGAACAAGAAACGGCAGCCTTATAAAAGTCCGGATAAGTGCAGATAGCAGCCGCAGCCATAAATCCGCCACCGGAATGTCCGTAGATACCAACTTTCTTACCGTCAATAAACGAGTGGCGCTGAGCCAACTGCTCAATAGCATACTTATCATCTTCCAACGGATAATCACGCATATTGCCGTAACCGTAACGGTGATATGCCTTTCCACGCATCGGAGTATCTCCCCTATGGCCTACAGTGATTACAATAAAGCCAAGCTGCGCCATACGGGTACAATAGCTATCATCCAACGTAAAGTTAGTAGGAACGAACCCGAAGTATGGTCCCGGATAAACAACCGAAATAATCGGATATTTCTTTTCCGGATCAAAATTAGACGGCTTCCACATCACTCCATACAAATCCGTAACATTATCGGCAGCTTTCACCACAAAATTTTCCGGCTTCTTCCAACCGGCGGCATATAC
>USPQ01000021.1 GCA_900556625.1 uncultured Bacteroides sp.
TTGTTGAGGTATTCAATGACAGTCTGGTTGCCTTCTGCTATTTGGGCGGCCATCCAGTTTTGGCAGTTCATCGCATCCTTGTATGTCTCTATTTCTTCCGGAGTGTTTCCTCCGTTCAGTATGGCTTGTTCGCTGAATCCGGTGGCACGTAGTTTTAGAAATTCCGTCAGCGCATCTATGATGTGGCTGAAATGCAGAAGAGGATTCGCCGACCGCTGTGACCGGCGCGAATATCCATGAGTGTACGGACACCGTGCTTTGAGCTTTAGATAGGTGTGGAACAGGTTAGCATATTCGTCTCCCAATAGATAACGGAGCACTTTGTTCAACTTTCCGTCGAAAAGATTGGCAACACTCTTTATCTTCTCTTCCTGAATAATATGTATGATGCAAGGCTCTAGTTTATCGCTGTATGTGCCATACCGGGTATCCATGTTGAAGTATTGCATAAATACATCCAACAGTGTCATTGTCTCTTTGTCTAAACTGGTTCTCTTTTTCGTTAACCTTTCCAGGTACGGAGCAATCCGTTTGTTTAATGCGTCATTATAAATGAGTCTCATGATTATTTTCGTTTTAAGTGTGTTTATAAGAAAATGATTACCAAAGTCTTCCCGACAGCATAGCCAATCGGATGAAGGTGATGGTAGATTCTTCTTTGAGTCCGGTGGGAGAGGATAAGTCTTCAGTTTCCGTATCGTCAATGAAGATACGGAAAATTCCGTCCTCGTAAGATTGCAGGGCGTTGGTGATTGCTTCTACTTCTGCGGCAGGTTTGCCGTTATAGTTTACTGCAAACCCAACCTTGCCGGAAGCTGCTTTATTTTCCACTTCTTCCTGTGTGAGGTATTTCAGTACTTCGCTTTGTTGCAAGCGTTCATTATATTCACAGACTTGCCAACTGACGATGGCTTCAATCAACCCCTGTACATCGACAGGCGGAACAGGAAAATCGACAGGAATCTTTTCGATATTGCACTTTCGCTTTCCTAACTGTTTGACTTGGACATATACTCTCATATTCTCTTTATTGGGTGATCTGAATACTTGATGTAATAGCATTCAGATCGGTTTCGGCTTCTTCATCATAGACAAGCATAACAATGGTAAAAGTTCGCTTCTTGCTTTCTTGGAAATAGTGTAATACAATTTGTTGTATGTCTTCTCCCGGTTCATCAGGAGCTCCGATGTGCAGAGGGTTTGTAGTTCTTGTCATGGATAGCCCGTTGATGTTGACATTGCTCTGCTTATAGTCTTCCGCTGGTTCTCCTTGTGCATTTCGCGGGAGAGTGAGCGATAACTTCTTTATATGTTCAAACTCTTTTTGTGTATCGTAGGTCAGAGCAGTAACCGTCAGTTGGTTGGCGCCGTTGACGAGCCTAAGCAACGGAGGTTCTGCGCTGGGAGTCAATCCTTTCGCTCCTGTTATTTTCCTCCAGTTGGTAGGATACTGGCAACTGAAATTTGTTTCTGCATCGTAATAAGAAAGCCATGTATCGTTATTGCCTACCGGAACGTATGGAGGATATTGGCTGGTAGAAGAACTGTTGGCAGTCTTCCTGCCAGCTTGGTTGCCGTTCTCGTTTTCTTCTTCCAGTTCACCATTCAGATAGGCTTCTACAATACCGCTTTCCCATTCGCCGCGTATGTCCTGATAAAGAGGGGGAACGTTCTTGCAAAGCATCAAGAAGCTGAACAGGAAAATGCAAAAGATACCAAGCTCCCCAAGGATTGAAACGGTACGTTGCGCATCGGCTTTTTCAAATTTATAGCTGCATACATAAATGATTCCCAGTAGGAAACCGCTTAATAATCCGCCAATATGTGCGGCGTTATCAATCCCGGCTTTCATGCCATAAACCAGATTGTAACCGACAAAAATAAGGATACTGGTCAATAACGCTTTCCGTTGTTCCTTTGCGATGCGATGGAAGAACAGGAAGGCGAGGAATATACCGTAAAGTCCGAAGATAGCTCCGGAGGCTCCGGCACTGATTGTCTCGCCGTGCATATAAAGACTGAATACTGCCGAACATAGTCCGGTCAGTAAATAAGACATGAACATCCGACGGCTTCCTATCAGATCTTCCAGTAGAAGACCTACATACATGAAGGCATACATATTCATCAGGAGATGAAAAGCACCGATGTGTATGAAGTTGCAGGTCACTGCACGCCACCAGTCGCCTGTAAGGGTCAGCGGTCCGAAGTCGGCTCCCCATTTCAGCAGTGATAAGGTGGAAGGAGACATGATTCCCACTCCGGATGCAATCATCACAATAAATACAAGGAGGTTGAGGTCTATCAGGATAGGCGTTGCCATAAAACCTTTGCGGGGAATAAAGAACGACCAGAAAGAGTTCCTCTTCTTTTCTTCTTCCAGATAGGCTTTCTCTTCTTCTGTGAGCGGACGGTTACACTCTTCCTCGAAATCTTTTGCCTTTTGGGTTAGCTCTTCCGGGGTAAGGGATGTTTTTATTTCTTCCATCGTCTCGCGTAGCTTTTGTATATTTTTTCTGTTCTTTCCATAGTCTACAAATTGTACGGAAGAGGATTGGCTGCGCACAGCTACTTCTCCGTCGCTTCCCGGTTCTATGGTAAAGGTTATTTCCTCTCCATGAGAATACATATTGAACGGGACTTCGAATCGTGCTCCTTCCGGAGTCACTTCCTCGATATTCCACTCCAGCTTTAGCGAAGCTTCAAGAGCCAGTATGAGGATTTCCGTTTTTGATAAACCCGGTAAATGCAGTTTGTCGTTATATGAAGGTTTGAGTGCCATATTTCTATTCTTATATAGAGTCGTCGATTAAAAATTACTTATCTCACTGACAAATGTATAGAATAATAATGAAAAATAATAGAATGTGACAAATAAAAAAGCATCCACTTCCTAAGAAGGGATGCTTTTATGAGATTTGATAGCGTATTTATTACTTTTTGTAGAATGCCAAGTCTTCTTTATCGAAGTTTTCGATGAAGTTTGAGTGCTTTTCTACTTCCGCTTCTGCATAGTTCAAATATACATGTGCAGATTTGGAGAACAGTTCGGAAGACTTGCTGGCATCTTGAATCAACAGGTGACACATGATAATGTCAGCAGCCATTTCCACCAGTTTGCGAGCGGTGAAGTCAAGCAATTCCTGGTCTTGTACTTCTTTCACTGCATTGGTGCTTGCTTCGAATTTGTCAGCCATCTTTTTCAGACGAGACATCAGCGGTTCCATTTCCGGTGAGCAAGGAATGGTTTCAAACTCGCGGATAGTAGCGATGTAAGAACCATTGGTTACGTAACGGATAGCGGCTACTGTCTGCAACTGGGTAGTTCCTTCGTAGATGCTGGTGATACGTGCGTCGCGATAGATGCGTTGGCAAGCATATTCCATCATGAAACCTGAACCACCGTGAATCTGAATACAGTCGTAAGCGTTTTGGTTCGCATATTCAGAGTTCATACCTTTAGCCAGCGGAGTAAAGCTGTCTGCTAATTTAGCATATTTCTTCTGTTCCTGGCGTTCTTCCGGAGTCAGTTTACGTTCACGGGCGATGTCGTCCAATGCTTTGTAGATGTCTACGTAGCGAGATGTTTGATACAGTAAAGCACGTCCGGCATCCAGTTTGCCTTTCATGATAGCCAGCATGTCATACACAGCCGGGAATTCGATAATTGCTTTTCCGAACTGCTTACGGTCTTTGGCGTATGCCAAACCTTCATTGTAAGCTGCCTGGCTCAATCCTACAGATTGTGCGGCAATACCCAGACGGGCACCGTTCATCAGAGCCATTACGTATTTAATCAAACCGAGTTTGCGGTCACCGCAAAGTTCAGCTTTTGCATTCTTATATACCAATTCGCAGGTAGGAGAACCGTGGATACCGAGTTTGTTTTCGATACGACGTACGTTCACGCCACCCTGACGCTTGTCATAGATGAACATAGACAAACCACGACCGTCTCTCGTTCCTTCTTCCGAACGCGCCAGTACGAGGTGAATATCCGCGTCACCATTTGTGATGAAACGTTTCACACCGTTCAGCAACCAGCATCCGTCTTTTTCGCTGTAAGTAGCTTTCAGCATAACAGATTGAAGGTCGGAACCAGCATCCGGTTCTGTCAAGTCCATTGACATGGTTTCACCTTGGCAGATGCGTGGGATAAAGCGGCTGTGTTGGTCGGGATTGCCAAACTCATAAAGAGTTTCGATACAGTCCTGCAATGACCAGATGTTTCCGAAACCTGCATCGGCAGCAGCCACGATTTCTGCACACATGGTGTATGGGGTGATCGGGAAGTTCAGACCGCCGAACTTACGTGGCATGGTCATACCGTTCAAGCCGGCTTTTACCATTGCGTCCAAGTTCTGTTTGGTTCCTGATGCATATTCTACGCGACCATTGGCACAGTGAGGACCTTCTTCGTCTACACCTTCTGCGTTAGGGGCAATGATTTCTCCTGTGATTTCTCCGGTAATCTCCAACACTTTGTCATAAGAGTCTACAGCATCTTCGAAGTCCAGCGGAGCATAGTCGAATTCATCTTTATCTCTGTAATTGCGTTCTTTGAGTTCGCAAATACGTTTCATCATCGGATTGTTCAAGTGAAACTTGAGTTCCGGTATGTCTGTATAATAATTAGCCATCTTTCCTTACTTGCTATTTTGTTTATAATACTTAATCATCTTCGGCACAACTTCTTCGATAGTTCCGTTGATTACGTAATCGGCAATCGTGTTGATCGGAGCATCCGGGTCGTTGTTGATGGAGATGATGATACCACTTTCCTGCATACCGGCGATATGCTGAATCTGTCCGGAGATACCGCAAGCGATGTAGAGTTTCGGACGAACCGTAACACCTGTCTGACCGATCTGGCGGTCGTGATCTGCGAAACCTGCGTCAACAGCAGCACGGCTGGCACCTACTTCTGCGTGAAGTTCTTTAGCGAGGTCGAACAACAGGTCGAAGTTCTCTTTCGAGCCTACACCGTATCCGCCGGCTACGATAATCGGAGAACCTTTCAGGTTGTTCTTTGCCTTTTCTACGTGGCGTTCGATTACTTTCACTACATAGTCCGTATCGGCTACGTATTTTTTCACATCGTGACGGATCACTTCTCCCTGATAAGTCGGAGAGAGGATTTCTTTCTTCATCACACCTTCGCGAACGGTTGCCATCTGCGGGCGGTGTTCCGGGTTCACAATCGTAGCAACGATGTTACCGCCGAAAGCCGGACGGATCTGATACAACAGGTTCTTGTAAGTCTTGCCTTCTTTCTTGTCTTCGTGGTCACCGATTTCAAGTGAAGTACAGTCGGCAGTCAATCCGCTGGTCAAAGCAGAAGAAACGCGCGGACCGAGGTCACGACCGATTACAGTAGCACCCATCAGACAGATTTGCGGCTGCTCTTCTTTGAAAAGATTCACCAGGATAGCTGTGTGAGGAAGTGAAGTATAAGGGTAAAGTCCTTCGCCGTCGAAAACGTGAAGTTTGTCTACTCCGTAAGGAAGGATTTGTTTTTCAATATCTTTGAGGCCGGTTCCGGCAACCACTGCTTCGAGTTGACAGTTCAACTGGTTGGCTAACGAACGACCTTTGGTCAGAAGTTCGAGGCTGACGTCTAAAACGTTACCTTCTTCTATTTCGCAATATACAAATAAGTTATTCATGATTATCCGATGGTGTGGTTAGCTAATAGTTCAACAATCAGGTCTTCCACGTCACGGTCGCTGCCGCTGATGGTTTTGCTCTCTTTAGCCTGGAACACGATGTTCTGGATGGCTTTCACTTTTGTCGGCGAACCGGACAGACCGCATTGTGCGAGGTCACCGTTTACGTCGGCTACGCTCCATTCTGCCAGATTCAGATAATCGCGCTTGTCGTACAGGTCGGTATAATCAAGATTGCCTTGCTGTTTTTCAGTCACAGTTTTTGCATGCTTGTATTTCTGAACCAATTTAGCGTTACGCGGACGGCAAGGAGCTGCAGAACCGTTGACAGTAATCACGATAGGCAATGGGCCTTCTACAGTTTCAACACCACCGTCGATGTGACGTTTCACCTTAATCTTACCATCGCCCACTTCCAGAATTTCTTCTGCGTATGTGATTTGCGTCAATCCCAGCTTTTCTGCTACCTGCGGACCTACCTGTGCCGTGTCACCGTCGATTGCCTGACGGCCACCGATAATAATGTCATACTCACCGATTTTGCGGATGGCAGTGGCAAGTGCGTAAGACGTAGCCAGTGTGTCTGCACCAGCGAAAGCACGGTCGGTTAATAAGTAACCGTTATCTGCACCACGGAAAAGTCCTTCACGAATAATGTCGGCTGCCCGTCCCGGTCCCATTGTCAGAACGGTTACGGTAGAGCCTGGATGAGCATCTTTCAATCGGAGAGCTTGCTCGAGAGCATTCAGGTCTTCGGGGTTGAAGATGGCGGGGAGTGCCGCGCGGTTAATCGTTCCGTCGGCTTTCATGGCATCTTTCCCAACGTTACGTGTGTCGGGAACTTGTTTTGCCAATACAACAATTTTCAAACTCATGCTATAAATTTTAGTATTAGTATTTCTATAAGTTAGCAGCCAGTAGTCAAGTAGTAATCTCTTGCTATCCAAACTATCCGGTTAACTATCAGCGTGCAAATTTACTCAAACACTTGGTTCTGACAAGAATTCCAAGCGAAAAATGTACATTGTTAAGCATTTCTTTGTTCTGTTAGTTATATGTATATCACTGTTCTTTTCGATAAAAAAGGGTTTTTGTATTGTTTATGTGCAACTAATATGTTTATTTTGCCCGCTATTATTTGGTAATATTATGGAAAATGATAAAAGACAAATGGAGAAGGACTTTCAATCTTTCTTCACTGTTAACTTTCCTAAAGTGAAGAACTTTGCTCGAAAGTTACTGAAATCGGACGAAGATGCAGAAGACGTTGCTCAAGATGTTTTTTGTAAACTGTGGCAACAACCGGAAATGTGGCAACATCCTAATGATAAATTGGATGGGTATATCTTTGTAACAACACGGAATATTATTCTTAATATGTTTAAGCATCAGCGTATAGAGCAAGAGTACCAGGTAAGTTTTATAGAAAATGCGATACTTTGTGAAATAATAGAAGATGATCAGGCACTAAAGGATATCTATTATAAAGAGTTGCTTATGATTCTCCGGCTTGCTTTAACAAAAATGCCTGAGCGTCGGAGGATGATATTTGAGGCCAGTAGATTTCAAGGACTGAGCAATAAAGATATTGCGGAAAAATTGGGTGTTTCTATCCGTACGGTAGAGCACCAAATTTATCTAGCATTAATAGACCTAAAGAAAATACTTCTTTTTTTAGTTTTTTTTTCTTCTCTCTTAAGTAGTATAATGATTTTAGTTGTCTTTAAAGTATAAGGCAGAAATAATAATGAAATAATGATGAAGAATTATATTCGACAAGTGATAGAACTTTTTAGTCAGAACGACTATCCGGTTTCCGTCCAAAAGCAATTCCGGCATTGGTTGGCTGATGAAGAACATAAGGAAGAAAAAATGGAAGCGCTCACTTCTCTTTGGGAAGAAGCCGGACAGCAGCGAGTTCCTCAGGGAATGCAGCAGTCTATACGCCGTATGCAACAAAATATAGGTATGCGTCCTGTCTCTTCGCAAAAGAAATATATATTACGTATTTGGCAGGTAGCGTCGGTGTTGTTGCTGGCTGTATCGTCGGTTTCTATCTATTTATTATTGGAAAAAGACGATTTTTCCAGTGATTTGATAGAATGCCATATACCAACTGCAGAAATACATGAACTGACATTACCGGATGGTACTTCCGTTATGTTGAATTCAAAAAGTACTTTGTTTTATCCGGAAAGTTTTAATGGTAAAACCAGAAGTGTATATCTGATAGGTGAGGGCTATTTTAAGGTAATGCCGGATAAGGAACATCCCTTTATTGTGAAAGGATCTGATTTTCAGGTTACGGCTTTGGGAACTGAGTTTAATGTAAATACTTATTCGGAGAATGACGAAGTGTACACTACTTTAGTTTCGGGCAGTGTAAAAGTGGAGTATGATAATTTAATCTCAAGTGTTATATTGAAACCTAACCAGCAGTTATCTTATAACAAGCTGACCAAAAAAAGTCGTTTGCAACAATCACAAGTTGATGATGTGATAGCTTGGCAACATGGAGAACTTGTATTTAGTGATGCACATTTGGAAGATATATTCACGAGACTAGAACATAAGTATCCATATACTTTTGTATATAGTTTCCATAGTTTGAATAATAATACTTATAGTTTCCGTTTCCCGAAGAATGTGACGTTGGAAGAAATTATGTTAATTATTTCACAAGTAGTTGGAGATATCCACTATGTGATTAAAGACAATAAATGCTATATAACTAATTGAAAAAGAACCCCTATGTCTAATTATTAACTTAACACACCATGAAAAAAAAATATCCGGAGGGAACTGCCATTCCTTCCGGATATGAAATCGAAAAATTCCTTAAAATTAGCGTGTTACTAACGCAATCCAATCAAAATAGAATTAATAACCAATTTACTAATACCAGGAAAATGCTACAAATGTATAAAGAAATAGCAGGACGAGTGCTCCAAAAACAGGTTTTTCTTACTTTTTTAGTATTATTAATGATGCAGACCTCTGCTTTTGGGCAAAAAGATAGTAAAATAACTATCCAACAGAAAAATATGACTGTAATTGAGGCTTTAAAATCTGTGGAAAGACAGACTAAAATGTCTATCAATTATAGTGATTCTCAATTGAAAAGCAAAAAGCTTACCAATCTGAACTTGAAAAATGCGCTTATAACTACTGCGCTTGATACAATCTTAAAAGGAACAGGTTTCACTTATCAAATCCGTGATAATTATGTTATAGTTACCGAACAAAAGTCGGTAGCGCCTTCTGTAGTGAAGAATATAAGAGGCAAGGTAGTTGATGAAAATGGAGAACCACTGATTGGTGTGAATATCTCGGTGGAAGGTAGTTCTACGGGAACTATAACTGATATGAATGGAAACTTTATGATAAAAGCTTCCGATAAATCTAAGTTGAAAATATCTTATATAGGGTATGCAACTCAAATGATTGCCGTTTCAAATAAAGATTTTTATCAGGTTGTGTTAAAACAGGACGCTGAAGTCTTGGATGAAGTCGTTGTGACTGCATTAGGTATAAAACGTGCGGAAAAGGCTTTGTCATATAATGTACAACAGGTGAAAGGGGATGAATTGACTACTGTGAAAGACGCTAACTTCATTTCTTCATTGAATGGAAAGGTTGCCGGTGTTACCATTAATTCTTCCAATTCAACCGGTGGCGCATCCCGTGTTGTTATGCGTGGTGTAAAGTCTATCACTTCTTCCAACTTGGCGCTTTATGTGATTGATGGTGTGCCCATGTATAATATGATGAATGGTGGCAATTCACAAAGCGTTTTTGCTGACCAACCGGGTACGGATGGGGCGGCTGATATTAATCCGGAAGATATAGAGTCTATCTCTATGCTGACAGGACCTTCCGCTGCTGCATTGTATGGTAATGCTGCCGCTGCGGGTGTAGTGCTGATTACTACTAAAAAAGGATCTGTTGACAAGACGTCTGTGACAGTATCTAACAATACAACTTTCTCGAAAGTGGCGATGATGCCAGAAATGCAGAGTAAGTACGGAAATGTGGCAGGAAATGTGGATAGCTGGGGACCGATTGTGAATAGCGATTATGATCCGCGCGATTTCTTCCGTACAGGTAGTAACGTGATAAACTCTGTAGCTTTGTCTACCGGTAATCAAAAGAACCAGAGTTATTTGTCGGCTTCCACTACCAATACAACGAATATCCTGCCGAACAGTGGATATAACCGTTATAATTTCACTGTACGCAACACGACCAGTTTCTTGAAAGATAAAATGACATTGGATGCCGGTGCAAGCTATATTCTTCAGAACGATAAAAATATGGTATCTCAAGGATACTATTATAATCCACTGCCTGGACTTTATCGATTCCCCCGTTCGGAAAATTTTGAGGATGTGCGTATGTTTGAGCGTTACAATGAGGGTTTAGGTATAATGGAACAGTATTGGCCTTACGGAGAAATTTCCAGTGGACTGGCAAATCCATATTGGGTACAAAACCGTCAGATACGTGAGAATAAGAAAACACGTTATATGGTGAATGCTTCTCTGAAATATCAAATATTTGATTGGTTGGATGTCACAGGTCGTGTGAAAATTGACAATTATGAAAATCGTAAGACATACAAGGCGTATGCTTCTACCGGTAGTCTGTCTGCAGGAGACAGAGGAACATATCATGATACTTGGGCTCAGTCAAAGACTACCTATGCAGATGCCATTGCTACAGTAAATAAGAACTTTAACGATTGGTCTGTGAATGTAAACTTGGGTGTATCTTTGAATGACAGTCGTTATGAATCGATCGGATATGAAGGCGGCTTGAAGATTTATAACTTCTTTGCTGTTCATAATTTGGATTTTGATAAAGCATGGAAACCAAAGCAAGAGGGTTGGCATGATCAGACTAGAGCTATCTTTGCGAATGCAGAACTAGGTTGGAAGTCAATGCTTTATTTGACGGTAACCGGACGTAATGACTGGGATTCAAGATTGGCTTTCTCTGATTATAAATCATTCTTCTATCCGTCGGTAGGGCTTTCGGCTATTCTTACAAGTATGTTTGATACACCGGAATGGTTAAGTTTTTTGAAAGTTCGTGGTTCATATACTGAGGTAGGTAATTCTTACGATCGTTTTATGACTACTGTCACTTATCCATACGATGAAGCATCGCATAATTGGAACACGACTTCTGTTTACCCGAATACTAAATTGAAACCAGAACGCACAAAATCATGGGAAGTGGGGGTAGACGCCAGATTTCTGAATGATATCAGTTTCAACTTAACTTACTATCGTTCCAATACTTACAATCAGACTTTCCATGCAACTTTGTCTGCTTCTTCCGGATATTCATCTATTCCTATCCAAAGTGGAAATATTATGAATGAAGGTATTGAAATGTCTTTAGGATATGATAAGAAGTGGGGAGATTTCTCTTTCAACACTAATTATACGTTGACTTGGAATCGTAATGAAATAAAACAATTAGCTGATGGCGCTTATAATTATGCTACCGGAGAGCCGATCGTAATGCCGGAGTTGGATGTTTTACATTATGGACAATTAGATGCCCGTCTGCTTTTGCGTGTAGGTGGTTCAATGGGAGATGTATATGGTCAGAAAGTGCTGAAACGCGATCTCAATGGATATATCCTTAATGAGGAAGGAGTAGGTCTTGCCCTTGAAAATAAGGAAACGCATTTGGGGTCTATCTTGCCAAAGATGAATATGGGATGGAATTTGGGATTCGGATATAAAGGTATAAATCTGGGTATGACATTTACCGGACGTTTTGGAGGTATTGTACTAAGTGAAACGCAATCAGTATTGAATGCTGCCGGTGTGTCTAAAATTAGTGCGGATGTTCGTGATGCGGGTGGCGTACCGATTAATCAAGCCAAAATAGATGTACGCAATTACTTCCAGACAATTCAAACAGCTTCCGTTTATTACACATATAGTGCTACAAACGTGCGTTTGGGTGAATTAAGCCTGAGTTATACATTGCCGAAGAAATGGTTTGCCAATAAATTAGGTATGACTGTCGGACTTGTAGGAAAGAATCTGTGGATGATTTATTGCAAAGCACCTTTCGACCCGGAACTGACTACTTCGGCTGCGTCTAATTTCTATCAGGGATTTGATGCATATATGCTCCCAAGTACGAGAAACTTTGGATTTAATGTCAAATTTCAGTTTTAAATAGTAAATAGGTATGAACAAGATAATAAAATATATTGGAGCAAGTGCTGTTATATGCTTGATGGCAGGATGTACTACTAATTTTGAGGATTTCAACACCAATCCGTACCAGCCTTCTAAAGTGCCGGCTAATACATTGCTGTCGGGAATGTTTAATGTATATGCAGCACCTATGCAAAATGACTGTCAGCATATAAATTGTATGTGGGCTTGTTTTAGCGGACAAATCACCGCACCTAGTACTTGGTCAAAAGGGGAAAATCTTTTTGCTTATTATAATGCGATGGAGGATCATAACGCTGCTACCTGGGCTAAAATATATGCACGCATTTATCCTAACTTCTTCCGGATTGAGGAAGCTACGGAGAAAAAGGGTGTTATCTACGCTATGGCTCAGTTGACACGTATTTATGCAATGCAGATGATGGCCTCCCTGCAAGGTCCTATCCCTTACTCTAAAGTGAAATCGGGTGATATAAGGGCTGCTTATGACGATGAACCGACTGCCTGGCGTGCCATGTTCGATGATTTGGATAATGTAATTGCTATATTGAAATCTGCAGCGGAATTGGGGATTAATCAGGATTTGGCAGCAGTAGATCAATTTTATGGCGGAAATTGCGAAAAATGGATGAAATTTGCCAATACATTAAAACTTAGAATGGCTATCCGGGTGTCCGGAGTAGCAGATTATGCTCAGGCTAAAGCTGAAGAAGCTGTACGTGGTGGTGTGTTGGAGTCTGTTTCCGATAGTTCATATGACACAACTAGCAGTGGTATCAATGAAAATGGCTATGCTATTGTGAGCGGATGGGGCGAGGTGAGAGCTAATGCTTGTATTACCTCATATATGAATGGGTATAAGGACCCACGGCGTTCCGCTTATTTTACTAAGCAAGCGGCTGGCTTTTCTGAAGATTATGTAGGAGTCCGTTCGGGATCTTCGGTAGCTCCAAATCCTTCTGATTATCAGAACTATAGTAACCTGATGATAACGACTGATAAAACATTGCCGCAACCGGTGATGTATGCTGCAGAAGCAGCTTTCTTACGTGCAGAAGGCGAGCTGAAAGGCTGGGATATGCAGGGTGATGCAGAGACTTTCTATGAACAGGGAATTCGGTTGTCTTTTGAGGAATTTAAAGTAACCGGAGTAGATGCGTATTTGGATGATGATAAATCGAAACCGGGAAATTACGTTGATCCCAATCACTCTGCCGACAATTATAGTAATCTGTCTACTATCACTATTAAATGGGACAAAAGTGCCACTCCGGAGGAAATGTTGGAGAGAGTGCTTACTCAAAAGTGGATAGCTCTCTATCCGGATCCTTTAAATGGCTGGTCGGATTTCCGTCGTACGGGATTCCCGAAAATATTTCCGGCAACACATTCTGCAAATCCGGATTGTAAACCGGCTCGCGGGCAACGCCGTCTTCGTTTTGCTGACACAGAGTATAATACGAATAAAGAAAATGTGGAGGCTGCTGTGACTATGCTTAGTGATGGGAGAGACTCTAATGGTACCGATTTGTGGTGGGCTTTGAAAAATTAGAGATTATTAATGGTTAATTTTAAGATTATAGTATGAGAAGATTAATATATTTCATATTTGCGTCTGTCGCTGTACTAGTATTTGTACAATGTAGTGACTGGACTGAAATGGAGAATAAATTTACTGAACCGGTGAATATTAATAGTGAGGATTACTATCGAGCCTTACGGGAATATAAAAAGACAGATCATCCTATTTGTTTTGGGTGGTATAGTGATTGGTCGGGTACAGGTGACAATATGAATAACCAATTGAGAGGTATTCCCGATTCCATGGATTTAGTATCTTTGTGGGGCGGTGCTTTCAATTTGACAGAAGCGCAGAAAAGTGATCTTAAGGAGGTTAGGGAAAAGAAAGGAACTCGGATATTGTATTGCCAGCATATCATGGATATTGGTAGAAGTATGACGCCTGCTTCTGTGGAGAATGACCATATAGTAGACGGTGTGCAATATAATTCTTATGAAGAGGCTATGGCAGCTTACTGGGGATGGTATGCAACCGGAAATCATCCAACGTACAATAATCACTATGGTGATGGCTCCCCAGAGGGTATTGAGGCTGCTATCCGTAAATATGCACAGGTTATAGCGGATTCTGTCAATAAATATGATTATGATGGTTTTGATATTGACTATGAACCGAATTGGGGCTATCCAGGCAATATTTCCAGTCATCCGGAACGCATGCACATTCTTCTTGATGAGTTATCGAAAAATTTTGGACCGAAATCGGGAACTGGCCGTATTCTTATGGTGGATGGAGAACCTCAGACTTTGAACACAGAATCTGGTGGACTATTGGATTACTATGTGATTCAAGCATATTATAGCCCGGGTGATACTGATTTGGATACTCGTTTCAATAAACTGTTGGCTAAATTTGGATCAATAGAAGATGAAGCTACAATTCTTCGTAAAACTGTTTGGTGTGAAGACTTCGAAAGACATAAATCGGACGGAGGACCGCAGTTTACAACTCGAGACGGTGTGACGACATATTCTTTGAAGGGGATGTCTATGTATTATCGTCCGGGAGTAGATGCACGTATCGGTGGTGTAGGAGCGTATCGTTTTAATTTGTGCCGTCCGGTGAATGACTATTTCTTTATGCGTGAAGTGATTCAGGTGATGAATCCTGCCCAACATTAATACTATGAATATAACTAAAAATGAAAACTATGAAGATGATTAGATTTTCTAAATATGTGGCATTGGTAATTATTCTAGCATCAGTCTTTGGTTGTGATGATGCGGAAATGAAGGCCATTGATAATGGATTATACATTCAGGAGGCCGCACCTTCTAATAAATTCGATCAACAGATCATAACGCAGTTGGTAGATGATGAAGAAGTTGTGAAAACGCTGACAGTTCGTTTAGTTCGTGCTATGGATCATGATGTCACTGTCACACTGGATATTGATCCTCAGTTGCTTGAGGAGTATAATAACAAAAATGAAGCAAACTATTTAGTGCTTCCGGAAGAATATCGAAATTTTGAAAAGACAGTCACTATCTCTGCTGGTAATGTTTCAGCTCCGGTTGTTAATCTTATTATAAAGCCGTATAGTTCTTCAAATGGTGAGGCATATGCTATTCCTATACGAATTACTTCTGTGGACGGACCGGTCGAAATGAAGGGGAACGCGAATCATCTTCTTTATTTGCTAACCTCACCTCATAGGCAAAAAGCTGTAATAATAAAAAAAGGAAATAGAACTGTTAAGACGTTTAGTACTGCCATTCCTATGGAACAATGGACTTTTGAATATTGGGTGAAGGTAGATAATATAACAGGGAAACCTACAGGAGATTGGGAAGGTTTGGGAAATAAAAATTTCAGGGCACGAATTTTTGTTCCTGATTCCCAACCGCTCACATTCTCTGATTTAACTCTTCGCTATTATGCTGATGGAGCTAATGTACAGATTCCTATTTTACAATTCCAAAATTCAGCTGGTCATTTTGATACTACTGGATTCTGGTGGCCTGATACATGGTATCATATTGCTTATACCTATGATGGTACAACAGTTACAGTATATAAAGATGGTGTAAAGGATAATTCGTTAGCAAATTCTATTGACTGGACTTTTAAAAGCCTTTCTTTTGCTATAGGAAGTTTTGGATATGAACAACAAGTAGAATTCGCACAGATTCGTATGTGGAAGAAATGTCTTTCAGAGAATGTGATAAAAGACAATATGTCACGTCAAGTTGCCGGAGATTCTGATGGGTTGATAGGTTATTGGAAATGTGATGAAGGAACGGGTAATGAGTTGAAGGATAGTAGTCCTAACCAGAACCATGTAACTCTTGGTGGAACACCTCAATGGAGTGAACAAATTAATTTTTCTCATCCGAATAAATAACTCCTAGTGAAATGAATAGAAAGGTCGTCACGTTAATAAGTGGCGACTTTTTATGTTTCTAGGATTGGGATCTCATATTCCCACTTACGGTCGTTAAGTTAGGTTCTAGTTGTATTAGAGGAATGAATAAACTAAAGAGTAATTCCGAATACAAAATAGACCTGTTCCTCGTAAGGGTTAGCTATTAATTTTCCGAATATGGGTAAAGAAAAATTGGATGTAATTTTGAGTTCTTTTGTTGCTGATAACCCAACGTTGACTACATTGAATTTATTGGAATAAAAACTTTCCCAAGGTGTAAAGCCTGCTTCAATACTTAGATTTACGTCCTTCACATTGAAAGGATAACTCAATTCACAGTAACTGGACCAAGCGCGTTTCCCGTTTTCCCGGTAGTCATTTCCTGCAAATGTGGTGTACCAGCTTATAGATAGTGGAAATTTCTCGCTAAACATATATCCGACTCCTATTTCAAAAGTATGTCCGGTGGAGTGTGAACTGTAATTGAAATATTTGAAAGGCTCATCCTCTGTTTGGGTAAAGTAGTTATTGAAGTAAAGAGTCAGGTTTTTGTACTCATATTCTAGTGAAAGGTCTATTTCATTATTCTTTTCCCGGAACTCGGTGGAGCCCCAAGCATAGACGGTCAATCCTTTCCAGTTGAGGCCGAGTGAGGGTTGCACACTTGCATTGCCGCTGTCAATACCACGCCAGATATAGCTGCTGACGAAATCAGCATTTACAAAAACTTCTTGTGCCTGTGCAAAGGCTGCGTAAAATAGGATTGCAATAAGTACAATATGTCTTTTCATTTTATCGGTTGTATTTCTCTGTTTTCGGGTGCAAAGATACTTAATATATAAATTAAATGTGACCGGATAGGGCAAAAAAAGGAAACGACTGCATTATGCAGCCGTTTCGTAATCAATTATAAATCTTAATAGTCATTTAGAAAGTGACATCCATTTTCAGTACGAAAGTGCGTGGAGCGGCAACCGCCATAGGACGATAGCTGTATTCTTTGTTCAATAGGTTATTTACCATAAATTGGAACGCTACTTCTTTGGTTGCTTTTACTCCAAAACGCAGGTCGACGGTAGCATAATCCGTATTGTGCTTTTTCCAGTAAGTAGCCAGTGTCTCGCCTTTTGAATAGCCGAAGAGAATACCGCGTACATAGTCCATCAGATCTTTCTGCTGTTTATCACGTTCGTCCATCATCAAATAGTCTACTGCGAGAATTTTACTCTTCCATGCAATGTTGGCACCTACGTTGATACGCTTCCACTGGAAATCTACCGTAGCTTTAAAGCTATGTTTAGGACGGTATTTCAGATATTTTCCCGTATTTGATTTCTCCTTCATCTGTAACGGGTCGGTATAAAGTCCTTCTACGGCATTGCGTTCCTGATAATCAGCATCACGAGGTTCGGTATATACATATCCTAAGTTATAGAATAGTTTTGTATTTTTATTGAAGTTGTACACACCGTTTGTAGAGATTTCAATACCGTAGATTTGTGCTTTCGATACATTATGAAATTGGGCACCGATTCCAAAGCCTTTACCGTCTGATAACATCTGAATGGCATCGCCAATACTGTTGATCATCGTATAGTTGGCATTGTTGAATAAACCGAACTGGAATTCAACCATATCTTTATATTGCGTATAGAATCCTGCAAGGTCTACAAATCCTTGCAGATTGCCGACTTTATATCCCTGTTTGAATCCTAATTCCGCATTAAATCCCTTTTCCGGTTTGATGTCCAGATTAGGATAGATACCGACTCCACCGATATCTTTACGCAGGTATTTTTCATTGATAGACGGGTTGCGGTATCCCTGTCCGAAGCTGGCACGGATAAAACTGTAATCAGCCAATTGGTAATTTAATCCGGCACGGAAAACAGGACGGAAGGGGACCTTTGTTCCGAATATTTTTGTTTCCGCCTCTCGGTGATGGTTGTTTACGCGGTAGTATTCGGCACGTACACCGGCCGATACGCTCAGACGGTCCCAAAAACGTTGGTCATATTGCAGGAAAGCAGCGATATTGTCACTTTTATATATCTCATCCATTACGGCAGAATCATAGCGGATATGTTCGAATGTAACCCCCGTAGTGACTTGTGCACCACTGTTCCATTTTTTATTAAATTGGTAGTCGAGGTAATAGTCGAAATTCTTGTCCGTCTGTGTTTTCGGATTAATGCGTGACGGATTAATAACATTAGATAGCCAAGGAACGAGATCACTGGGCAATTTGCCATCTTGTATCAGTTTGTCTAAATCAGCGGGCAGCCCGTGATCCATAGTCCATGAGATTAAGTCGCAATAGTCGGCAGTTGTTGCATTCGGGAATATATTTCCTAATGAAGTGAATATTCCATTCATTGCATCTTCCAGGTTTCCATTGATAAGTCCTGAACCAATGCCAACTAATGCCGGATAAAGTGAACTGTAATCACCTCCTGCTATATTTTGTATTGTTTGGGCATCGGTTCCCATATTCCCTAGAATATCGGTAATGGAGGCTCCGTTGGTAGGTCGTATAATGTTGTCGGCACTATAATAGAAGCGGCCTTTAATCTTATGTGATGTACCGTTCTCCGGATTCACATAGTTGATGAACGGGTCGATATGGAAGTTATTTTCTTCACGTCCCATGTTGGTGAAAGGAGATGGCTTGTATACTTCTGTCGGTGAACGCCAGATAAAGAAATCTCCATATTGGTTGGACAGGAAGTCAACATTGAATCCATAGTTCAATAGTTTCATACCCATATCCGGCTGATGATAGGTCAGGCTCCCACCCATCCGGAAACGTTTGTTGTATCCTTGTTCGCGATATCCTTCGTCGGTGAAGAGATTAATACCTCCGCTAACGTCGAAATTACCGATACGGCGGGAGTGGGAAAGGTCGAATCCTTCGTAAATAGGATTGCGTACACCACTAAGAAGGCTTCCACGCAAGATAGGTTTCACTGCGTATTTATCTTCTTTCCAAAAGCTCTTGTCGCTCCATTGATATTCATCATTTTCTGCATCACCATATACACCGACGTAAGCACTGAACCTGGTTTTCGGCGTTAGTCCCGGCCGGGCGGTACGGATATTGATAATACCATTCAGTGCTGACGAACCATATAGTACCGAAGAAGCTCCTTTTATCACTTCCACTTGTTCTACATTTTCTAGAGGTACGGTGTTCCAATTTATTTCTCCGGTTTTAGGGTTGAGTGTACTCATTCCGTCTACCAGAATTTGGCTACGTGCACCTACTCCGTAGGTCCATCCGCTACCACCACGCATGGAAGGCTGTTTATCTACAATATCTACTCCGGGAAGTGTACGAAGGGTAGAGGAGATATCTGTCGGTGCTTGGCGGGCAATATCTCCTGATTTGACTACATCCATAGAGACGGTAACATCGCTCAACTTCTGCTCAAAACGTCCTGCACTGACCACTACTTCTTCCAGTAGCTTGGTGCTTTCTTTCATATAGACGTCTTTGGTGACAATTTCACGTTTATTGATCACAATAGGCATTAGCACATCTTCATAACCTACATAACTGAAAACAAGGTCAACTCCTCCTTCTGGAAGTTTGATTTCATATTCTCCGTTGATGTTGGATACTACTCCCTGATTGCCGTGAAGCTTATAAGTGACGGCTGCTCCTACCAATGGTTCATTGGTCTTTGCATCGTATATATGTCCTTTAAGGGTTTGGGCAAAACTATTCCCCAATCCAATAAGACTAATTAATAAAGTTAGGATATGTAGTTTTTTCATTTTTCTTATTTTTTATTGCTTTGTACAAGCTCTAAACCAAATTCGATTTTTTGGGGCGAAAGGAAAGCTTTCGAAATTCCATCTAAAAACGCAGAGATTATGCTTCCTAATGCTTGCATATCCTCTGGAAGCATACTAATTACTAATGGACTCAAGTCTGGAAGTAATTTAGCTATAGGAGTAAATTCTTCTTTATCTAAATAAATATGAGTGTGCCCCTCTTTTGAGGTAACAAGCATTGGAATTCCTGTAGTTAACCAATTAAAAAGTGCTTTGAAAGAGGTATCATTGATATTGATCAGAAATCCAAGTGTGTCGTTGTTTAGACTTTGATTAAGGGTAGTTAGTAGCTCTTTCAATTTCATCGGATCCATTTGAGAGATAGCATCAATGATTGCATTAATTATATTTGCATCTATATGCTTGTCGCTAGCTATTTGAGAAATTATATTGGCTAAGTTTAATTTTAATATAAACTTGTCATTTTTCTGATGCCAGTTGGCAAACCCTTTAGGAGATGGAATGTATTTGCGATTAGCAATATGAGGAGTGATCATATCTTGTGTCAGTGGAACTGAGAGAAAGCCAAAAATAGTTTCCATATCTAGTCCTGATAGTGGTTCATTAGAATAGGAGGCTGTTATATTTCCATCTGCTCTTAAAGTTATATCTTGTAAAACTTGTGGTAAGATATAGCTTAAAATGTTTTGAATTGCATTACCCCATGTCTGAGTTGTGGCTCCGCTTTCTGAAGCTTCTATGTCTGCATAAAAATAGCATGATGCATTTAAAACTTGTCCATCAACTTCTTGCCATGTATATTCATCTCCCCATATATCCCCCACTACAATCCTTTTGATACCGTTAATAACTGTAGGTAGTTTGTAGGTGTTTGCCCATAACTCAGCATTACCCATTTGAAGATTGGATATATTTAATGTTAACTGCCCTTTTGTGACACGCCCTTCGTATCTAAAGGAGGTTAAAGTGTTCTCTCCCATTCCATTTCCGGAAAAAGAATATCCTTCCTCATCTCCAGAAAGGGGGATGGATACCATTTTTAATTCTTTCTCTCCCGGTAAAATATCATAAAGAGTAACAATAGCTGTTTCTCCGGTTACAGTACTAAAGTCTACAGATTTTCCAATCATTGTTTCTCCATTATAGGTAAGAATTAAGTTTGGATTGGGATTTGACAGCTTGTTTGAATAATTAGCTGTCACATCTACCGGAGCCGGTCCGTAATGATCATTATCACAAGATGTCAGTAAACTGAGCGTTATGACAAGGAAGCTTGTCATTAAAATAGATATCTTTTTCATTGTTCTTTCTTTTTGATTGTTAAGATTAATTATTGTTGAATAGTGAGATCGACTCCTATTTCCATTTTGTCTAATAATGTGGTAACTTCTTTTAAATCCATTTTCAATAATGACGAAATGATATTGACGAACGGTGTAAGACTTTCTTTATTGAAATAGATATAGGTATGATCCTTTGTTGTTTGGCTGATTTCCATTGGAATACCATTCTTTAGCCATGACATTAGCATAGTGAAAGTGGCATCGTCTACCTTTAAAATATACGTCAGTATTTGATTGTTCAGAACAGTATTGAGAGCGCTTAATGCTAGCTTCAATCGTACTGGATCAGATTTGATAAGTGCTTCGCCAATACCGATGATGAGTTGATTATCTATTTCTTGTCCATTATTTTGAGTGATAAGGGAGATGATGGCGGGTATGTTTAATTGTAATACAAATGAATTATCATCTGTTTGATTCCAATAAGCTAATCCTATAGGGGAAGGAACATAGGTACGTTGTCGAAGCAGGCTTTTAAACTCTGCGTCTGTTTTATTTGCATTAGCAATCTCTATAATTTCATCAAAGTTTATGGAACTGGTAGTATAATTGGCAGTAACAAGCCCATTTCTCTCTAACGTTAAATCTTTCAATATATAAGGGAAAAGTACGTCTAAAACATTGGTTGCCATCTGTTTTATTTGTAGGATGATCGGTTTTATCGACTCGCTTTCTTCTTTTACTGTTATGTTTACATAACTAGCTCCACTATTGCGTACTGTTACTTCTTCGGTTGTTGTGTGTGAGTAGGCGGGGAATACGTATGTATTCGCAACAGAACCGTAATGAGCCATCGTCACCTCAAGCGACAATTGCATAGCTTTCGGTGTGATTCTACCGCTATATTTAACTTCAGCCCCAGTTTCCGTAACGCTCGTCCCATTGAATGTATATGCATCTTTTTCTCCACTTTCATTCAATTGCACATCATTGATTGGAGTTGTGTTTTCTCCCGGAATTACATTGTTTAATGTCAGTGTTCCTGTTTCACTGTCTTCCGTTTTAAAGTTGACTGTTTTTCCAGCCAATTTCTCTCCGCTGTAGGTTAGGTCTAAAGTGTATGGCTTGATATACGAACCATATTCCTGGCTGATTTCTCCCGGCCAAAAGAGTTTGTCGTTGTAGGTTTTTTCGCAGGAAACCAAGAGTAAAGCCATACAGGCGACATAAAATAGTTTCTTAGAAGTTTTCATTCTCTTTTAGTTTTTATTAGAATATTAATTAAAACTCTGCAAAGGTCGTTTAATGTTTATTCGCTATCAAGCTCCATATTTGGGATTCAATGTTCTATATTTGCTATTTTAATTCGTATAATCTAATGAAATATTAAATAGATGTTCTATTTGTTAGATATGTTGTTCTATTCTTAATGTGCTATAACAAAGGTCTCAAAAGAAAAACTATCTTTGGGCAACTTAATTTTTTTTGGTTATGATAATAGATGGTAATCTTCCTAAATTTGATCTTCCTATTGATTTTATAGCGGACGATAGTATTACTGGTGATATATTAAATATGTATAGTCGATTTCCCTGTCAGATAAAAGCCGGGCTTTTTATACTTTGTACGGAGGGAACTGTTCGTGCCACCATAAATTTGTTGGAGGTAGTCATTCGTCGAAATGACTTTATCACTCTTCTTCCTAATTCATTTATCCAAATACATGAAGTATCTTCGGATACCCGTGTTTGCTTTGCCGGATTTTCTTCTGAGTTTGTCGCTTCAGTGAATTATGTCGATTCGTTGTTGGGCTTATTGCCAAACATACTGAATACTCCGGTTGTTCCTTTACCGGAAGAAATTGCAACTTTGTATCGTAATGCTTATAGCTTATTAATCAGGGCTTATTCTTTGCCTAATACATTGGAAAATAAAGAAATCCTTCGTTCTATTCTTACTATCTTTTTTCAAGGAGTGAAAGAGTTGTATAGTCGACAACAAACAGTAGTGAATGAACCTCTCAAACGTGAACATGAATTATATCGGCAATTTGTTCAAATATTAATGGCGAATTACACAAAAGAGCATGAAGTTGCTTTCTATGCCGATAAATGCGGAGTGACACCGGCACATTTCTCCAGTACAATTCGAAAGGCAAGTGGGCATAGTCCGTTGGTGATTATTACAGGTATGATAATAATGAATGCTAAGGCACAATTAAAATCTACCCGTTTACCGGTGAAAGAAATAGCATTCTCGTTAGGCTTTAGCAATTTGTCTTTCTTCAATAAATATTTTCGGAAGCATGTAGGGATGACTCCACAGGAATATAGAGAGAAGTAATTATGAAATAAAAGAACGGTATTCCTGCACATTTGTGTAGGGATACCGTTCTATATATTAGTCAGTTATGTTTTTTAATACTATTTTCTGGCAGACTTATTTGATACCCAGTTTCTTGGCAATTTCCTTAGGAAGCGCATCCTTGTGTACTAGAATATTCATAGTCTTATAAGCAACAAAGGCTTTGGAGGCATACCAGATACCGTTATATTTGCCGGCTTTTCCCCAAGAATTCTTTACCATGAAATATTCTTTCCCTGTCTGATCTTTGGCGATTCCATAGATTTGCATTCCGTGGTCATCTGTTGTTTCCCAGTTATCAAAAGCAGCCTGACGCATTTCTTGAGTAATTTCCATTTCCGGTGATGGTTTGCTACTCAATTCTCTGCGTTTGTCGGCAGGAGTCATACCTGTCCAACGGGCCATGTCCGAACCGGAAAGTTCAGCTCCTTTGATGATATCCGGCATAACGGCGGTACCGTTGCGGCTGAACCCTTGTTCACTGACATCACTACCCCATGCAAAAGTATATCCTTTCTTTACGGCATTGTCCATTACAGCCATCAGTTCATCGATTGGCAGGTTGTATGACAGACCGTTACGCCAATTATCCTGAACTTCTACGGCAAATTGAGTATAGAACGGATGATGAGTATAAGAAGTCAGTGATACATAGTCATCGCAGTTCAGACCAAGTGATTCGGCGAAACTTTTCGGCGTATATTCTTTTCCTTTGTAAGTGAACTTCTCAGGACATTCTCCCAAATATGTATCATAAATAGCTGTCAGACCGTTTTTCCAAACCGGAGTCAATTTGCTTAACTTGCCTTTGGCTATTGCATTAATGTATCCTTCGGCAACTGCGTCCAGTTCATTGTGCACCGGTAGAGTATCGCCATACATGATACCCGGCATTACTTCTTGCGGAACGATACCGTAATTCTTAATACAATACATCACATCATAGAAACTTCCACCCGGTGAAAAAGAACTGTCGCCATGATAGCGTACATAATTCACTCCACGATCTTCCATCGTTTTGTGTACTACGAACATTTCAGAAAGGTCATATTCACCTTTTCCTAGCCGGAGTAATTCGGACTCTACGAATCCAAGAGTAGAGAAACTCCAGCAGGTGCTCGAACGGTTCTGGTTCTTAACGGAAGTAATCGGATTTTCTTTCACTGTCGTGAAAACGAAGCCCTCTTCGGGTTTTGTGTCTTGTGCCGTCATGTTTAGGCTGAATAAGCCCAAAGCAGCGATAAGGATACTCTTTTTCATTCTTATGACATTAATATTAAATTTGTTTTGGCTACAAATATAAGGATTCCTCTTTTGATAACCATCCGTTTGAATTAATATGTATAAAAAAAGAATGAATATTAGTATATTGGGGTACGAAAATACCGCTTTGCTGTTACAACAAAGCGGTATAGGTAGATACATCATTAGATGTGTGCTATTCTTTCTTTTCCTTATCTTTGGATGTTACTATGTAATCTTCTTTAATGAATTCATCGTAGACACGTTTCGGATGGTCGAACGGTGCAGTTCCGTTTTTCTGTTCGTTGAAGTTGTCCCGGCGGAATTGTTTTAATTTCAGATTGTCTTCTGCGTACTCTCTAAGTTTCTTAGGCTCGTTTCCATAAAGTGAACTTTCGGTCACATCGGAATTGAGCAAACTCTCTTTGGGGGTAATAGTCGGCAGAAGTACTTGTTCCAATAGTCCACGATAGGCTCCGTTATATTCGCACCATACGATGTCATTGGTTACGAATATGCGATAGGAGTACTTTGACCATGCGGTTTTGATTTCGATGGACGTAGCATAAATCTCAATAGTGGCTTCTGAACCATACGCCTGGTCACGGATCACAACGGTCGTCCGACCGCTAAGTTCTTCCTTCACGGAAGTTTGCCATTTTTCGGAATTCATGATTTCTTCGATGATTTCCGGGAACTTTTCTTTAATTTCAAACTGTATTCTCATGGTGCTTGCCTGCGGGCAGGACTTTTTAAATTTTTCCTCCTTAAACAATTAAGCTAGCCTAAAGTTACATATATTGAACCGAAAAAACAAGTATCTGTTTAAATATTTGCTATTTTTGCCCAACAATCAGCCTTTTTGTTTGAATTTGTCATAAATATGCAATAAAATACAAAGACTTGTTTATGCAACATAGAGTGTGAAAACGAGAATGGGAGTAAGGATATGAAAGATTTGAAAGTAGATGAATCTATAGGATTGGTATTGGAAGGCGGAGGTATGCGCGGTGTGTTTACTTGTGGTGTACTCGACTATCTGATGGATCACAATATTCGTTTTCCTTATACGATAGGAGTATCGGCAGGAGCGTGTAATGGGTTGTCGTATGCTTCCCGTCAACGGGGACGTGCCAAATACAGCAATATTGACCTGTTGGAGAAATACAACTATATCGGTTTGAAGTATTTACTCAAGAAGCGTAACATTCTCGATTTCGATTTACTTTTCAATGAGTTCCCCGAGCATATCCTTCCTTACGATTATGAAACTTATTTTGCTTCATCCGAACGTTTTGTGATGGTGACTACGAATTGCGTGACGGGAGAGGCCAATTACTTTGAAGAGAAGAAAGATAAAAAGCGAGTGATCGATATCGTTCGTGCTTCCAGCAGTCTGCCTTTTGTTTGCCCTATTGCCTATGTAGACGGTATACCGATGCTCGACGGAGGAATTGTAGATTCCATTCCCCTGCAACGGGCTATTGCGGATGGTTGCACACATAATGTCGTTGTACTTACCCGTAACAGGGGGTATCGGAAAGATTCGAAGGATATTCGCATTCCGGCATTTGTTTATCGGAAATATCCGAAGTTACGTGAAGCGTTGAGCCGTCGTTGTGCTGTTTATAATGAACAATTGGAAATGGTGGAGCGTATGGAAGACGAAGGAAAGATTATCGTTATCCGCCCATTGAAGCCTGTGGTGGTAGACCGTATTGAAAAGAATGTGCGCAAACTGACGGAATTTTATGAAGAGGGATACGCATGCGCACAGGCTTTGTCTCATTATTTTTCTACTTTTTTTCCCGATTAATTCGATTTTAAGTCTTTATTAATTCCTTTTAGTGGGATTTATTAAGGGGTGCTCCTTTACTTTGCTGAAAAATAGTATTGGAGAGCTTTTAATATAACATGAAAAACAAAGGAATATGGTAAAAAGATTTAGTTGGTTGTTTTTTTGTTTATTGTTTTCAGTAGGTATAACAGCCAAAGGTGGAGGCAGGCAATATAACTCTTATAAGGGGTTAGTGATGGCCGGTTATCAAGGGTGGTTCAATACCCCTGATGACGGCTCCGGCCGCGGCTGGCATCATTATAATGGTCCGAAGGGTTTTCGTCCCGGTTCCTGTTCAATTGATTTCTGGCCGGAAGTGTCGGAATATAAAAAACTCTATAAGACAGAGTTTACTTTTGAGGATGGCAAACCAGCATCAGTCTTTTCTTCTTATGACGAATCTACAGTCGAACTTCATTTTAAGTGGATGAACCAATATGGGGTGGATGGAGTATTTATGCAACGCTTTGTTTCCGAAATTCGGAATGGAAGCGGATTGAAATATTTCAATAAAGTCCTCAATTCGGCAATGAAGGCAGCAAATAAATACGAACGGGCTATCTGTGTGATGTATGACTTGAGTGGTATGAAGCCGGGAGAAGAAGGGTTGTTATTAAAAGATATTGCAGAAATCGCACGTCAATATTCTATAAAAGATCATGTCAAGAATCCTTCTTATCTATATCATAATGGGAAACCGTTGGTTACCGTATGGGGAGTTGGATTTAATGATAACCGACGTTATGGGCTGAAAGAGACGGAGCGTATTATTGACAGTTTAAAATTGCAAGGATTCAGTGTAATGCTTGGAGTGCCTACCCAATGGCGCGAACTGAAAGGAGATACAGAATCAGATCCCCACCTTCATCAGCTTATCAGAAAATGCGATATCGTGATGCCTTGGTTCGTAGGACGTTATAATGAAAACACTTATCCAAAATTTCAAAAATTGGTAGAGGCGGATATCCAATGGGCAAAGAAGAATCAAGTGGATTATGCTCCATTGGTATTTCCGGGTTTCTCGTGGGGCAATATGAAAGGTCAAGATCACAATTCATTCATGACTGCTTATAATGCGCTGAATAATGTGCCTTGTACGCTGAATTCCTGGCTTTTGCAGAAGGTGCTGCGTCGGGATTGGGGATTTCAGGGATATGTGGTATCCGATTGCGGAGGACCTTCTTTATAAGCACTTGCCGGTCATAGTGAACGCATGGTATCCCGGTGAACAGGGAGGAACGGCAGTTGCAGAGGTTTTGTTTGGAGACTATAATCCGGCGGGTCGTTTACCGCTGACTTATTACAAGTTTTTGGAGGAACTTCCACCCTTTGATGATTATGATATAACCAAAGGACGTACTTATCAGTATTTTAAGAAAGACGTGCTCTATCCGTTTGGTTACGGGCTTAGTTATACGACTTTTAAATATAGTAATCTGGAAGTAACTGATGCGGGAAAAACGGTGAATGTATCATTCACGTTGAAGAATACGGGTAAGCGGGCTGGCGATGAAGTGGCGCAAGTTTATGTTAAATTGCCGGAAGTCGCAGGTGGTATGCAAGCTATCAAACAGTTGAAAGGTTTCCGACGTATTGCTTTAAAGGCAGGAGAAAGTAGAGATTACGGTTGATAAAGAGCAACTTCGGTATTGGGATGAAAAACAGATCTGTTTTGTTGTGCCGCAAGGTTCGTTTACTTTTATGGTAGGGGCTTCATCCAGTGATATTCGTTTGGAGAACACTGCAAATTTGTAGTGTTCGTTATCTTAAAGTAGTTTTCGTTATCATGTGATAAAAAGGAAGGGTGTCTTGAAAATAGGAGGAGATAGTAAATATTAGGATGAAATATCGTTTAATATCTGATTAATTATACCTGCTCTTGCTTTTCATAGATAGATTTCGTATCTTTATAATTTTTACTCCTTTTGAAAAGGAGTGGTTGTCTTATAAGGTGACATTTGTCACGCTATAAAGTGCCATTTATCCCTTTACAAGGTGACAATGGTCACGTTATAAGGGGACCACTTCCCGGCTACATAAAAGTACCAAGTTTTTCGCACTGAAAGTTTTTAATCTCCGCACTGAAAAGTCTTATACAATAAGAGATTTCGGATAAGAATCAATGAGAAACCCTACCGTAAATAGAAGCTTTTAGGCTTATTGCTTTACGGTAGGGCTTTTTCAAAATAAGGTTGACATCATTTGAAACAAAGTTTATAGACGAAGGCAAAGATAGCTCCTATCTTTGCCTTCGTCTATTTTTGTTGAGTTCTGATATAAGAATACTTTGTTACTATAGAAACTATGTCAATGCACTCATATATAAAGATGGGGAATACCATTTGTATTTTCAATATAATCCATCAAATAGTACTCTATGCAACATATATTACAGCCTTTGAAACATTTTTTTTAGTCGATTGATATAAATCAACCGTAATTTGCATCATCGATAAAGATAAAATTCGTACTTTTAAATTAATAACATCAAACTAATGCTCAGTATTATGAAGAACAAAAAACTTCTTTGCGGTGTTTGTTTCCTGTTTACTTTCATGTCAGCCCTCTGCGGGCAAAACATAACAGTGAAAGGAAACGTTACTTCCAAAACGGACGGTCAGCCGATTATTGGCGCTTCCGTCATTGAGACTATATCCACAACTAATGGAACGATTACCGATTTTGACGGTAACTTCACGCTTTCTGTTCCTACTAATGCTACTTTAAAGATTTCGTATATCGGTTATAAGCCCGTGACTGTGAAAGCGGCTGCCTCTATCCAAGTTTTATTGGAAGAAGATACGCAAATGGTGGATGAAGTGGTGGTGACAGGTTATACTACTCAGCGTAAAGCCGATTTGACCGGTGCGGTATCTGTGGTAAAAGTTGATGAAATTCAGAAACAAGGTGAAAACAATCCGGTAAAAGCACTCCAAGGGCGTGTTCCCGGTATGAATATTACTGCTGATGGTAATCCAAGTGGTACGGCTACTGTTCGTATTCGTGGTATCGGTACATTGAACAACAACGACCCTCTTTATATCATTGATGGTGTGCCTTCTAAAGCAGGTATGCATGAACTGAATGGAAATGATATTGAATCTATCCAGGTTCTGAAAGATGCGGCTTCTGCTTCTATTTATGGTTCGCGTGCCGCAAATGGTGTTATCATCATTACTACTAAACAAGGTAGGAAAGGACAGATTAAGATTAATTTCGACGCTTCGGTTTCCGCATCTATGTACCAGTCTAAATTAGATATGATGAATACTGAGCAATATGGGCGTACATTATGGCAAGCCAATGTGAACAGTGGTAAGAATCCGAATGCTAATTCTATCGGTTATCAATACGACTGGGGATATAATGCTGAAGGCTATCCTGTGTTGAATAACATCTATGTTCCCAAATTTATTGATGATGCCAATACAATAGCAACAGGTGATACGGACTGGTTTGATGAAATCACACGTACCGGCTTTATTCAACAATACAATCTTTCGTTGAGTAATGGAACGGAAAGAGGTAATTATTTCTTTTCTCTGGGATATTATAAAAATGACGGTTTGATTAAATATACAAACTTCGACCGTATTTCTGCACGTATTAATAGTGATTATAAGGTGATAGATAATATTCTGACTATCGGTGAGCATTTCACTCTGAACCGTACGACGGAAGTCCAAGCTCCAGGGAATATCATGAGTGACGCCATGATTGCCCTTCCCATGATTCCCGTACACACTGTGGATGGAACGAATTGGGGAGGTCCCAACAGTACTATGCCCGACCGCCAAAATGTGGCTCGTATAATTTATGATAATCGGAACAACCGATATACTTATTGGCGTTTGTTCGGTGATGCATATGTAAACCTGAACCCGGTGAAAGGACTTAATATCCGTTCCACTTTTGGATTGGACTATGCACAGAAGTATCAACGTTATTTTACGCTTCCTTACAACACCGGTTTCCTGAACAGTGATAAGGATGCGGTTGAGATGAAACAGGAGCATTTCACCAAATGGATGTGGAATGCTGTGGCCACTTACGAATTGGAGATTGGCAAACATCGTGGAGATGTTATGGCAGGTATGGAGTTGAATCGTGAAGACGACATAAACTTTGCTGCTTACCGTGAAGGATTTGCGATTCTGACTCCCGATTATATGTATCCTTCCGCAGGAGTAGGACAGTCGCAGGCAAGTGGCGGAGCAGGTGGTTTCTCACTAGTTTCTTTCTTCGGAAAACTGAACTATTCGTATGCTGATAAATATTTACTTTCATTTACCCTCCGTCGTGACGGGTCTTCCCGTTTTGGTAGCAATAATAAATATGCTACTTTCCCTTCCGTTTCTTTGGGATGGCGTATTAGTCAGGAGGCTTTTATGGAAAAAACTAAAGATGTGATTGACGATTTGAAAATTCGTGCGGCTTGGGGACAAACCGGTAATCAGGATATTGAAAATTACGCACGCTATTCTATCTACGAATCTAAATACGGTACAGGTAATCCTCCTACTTATGGAACTTCTTATGATATTACCGGAAGTAACGGCGGTAGTTTGCTTCCTTCCGGATTTGTGCGTACTCAGATTGGAAATGATGATATCAAGTGGGAAACTACTACACAAACCAATGTCGGTATGGATTTCAGTTTGTTTAATCAGACATTGTATGGCTCTGCCGAATATTACTATAAAAAAACAACGGATATTTTGATAAAACCGTCTTACATCGGTATTCTTGGAGAAGGTGGCGGGCAGTGGAGAAATGCCGGTTCGATGGAAAACAAGGGCTTTGAGTTTAATTTGGGCTATCGCAATAAGACGGCTTTCGGGCTTAGCTATGATATTAACGCGAACCTCGGTTTGTATCGGAACAAGATTTTGTTTGTACCGGGTGAAGTGGCTTCTACCGGAGATTTCGGTGGTGACGGGGTGATGAACATTATCGGTCATTCTATTAATATGAGAGCCGGTTACATTGCCGACGGTATTTTCAAGTCACAGGAAGAAGTAGACAATCATGCCGATCAGACCGGAAAAGGCGTAGGGCGTATCCGCTATAAAGATTTGGATAATAATGGTGTTATTGATACTAAGGACCAGACTTGGATCGGAAATCCGAATCCTGATTTCACGTATGGACTCAATATCTATCTGGAATATAAGAACTTTGATTTGACTATGTTTTGGCAAGGTGTGCAGGGAGTGGACGTTTACAATGAGGTGAAGAAGAATACCGACTTCTGGTCGGTAGGTGATATGAATGCTAATCGTGGCATCCGTCTGTTGGGAGCATGGACTCCGCAGAATCCGGGATCGGATATTCCTGCCGTTTGTTTGGAAGACTTGAATAATGAAAAGAGAATTTCCAGTTATTATGTAGAAAACGGTTCTTATCTGAAACTTCGGAATTTACAATTAGGTTATACATTGCCGACAGATATCTCGAAGAAAATAAAGATGGAACGTTTGCGATTCTATTTCAGCGCACAGAATTTGCTGACCATCAAAAGTAAGAACTTTACCGGTATGGATCCGGAAAATCCGAATTTCGGTTATCCGATTCCTCTCAATCTTACGTTCGGTTTCAACATAGGTTTTTAATTCATTAAATAAAGATAATTATGAAAATCAAGAATATATATATATCCTCTTTGCTGTTGGTAGCCTCGTTGGTCGGTACTACCGGTTGCAATGACTTTTTGGAAAGAGACTTACAGGGAAGTTCTGACGAGGGACAAACGATTAGTCCCGATAATGTGGACAATCTGGTAATTGCTGCTTACGCTCACATGGTGTCCGGTGAGGATATGAACAGTCCTTTCAGCCTTTGGCCGTATGGAAATGTCCGTGCAGATGATGCTTATAAAGGCGGGGCAAACTCCGAAGACGGTTCGCATTTCCATTTTCTGGAGATTGCTACGGGGATGACTACTGACAATTGGGCTTTTGATGATATCTGGTATCGTCTTTATTCGGGGGTGGCACGTGCCAATGCTGCTTTGAAATCTTTGGATGGTATGGATGCAAATACTTATCCGCAGAAGAATGAACGTATCGGTGAGATGCGTTTCTTACGTGGTCATTATATGTTTCTGTTGAAAGTGATGTTCAAGCATATCGTTTATGTAGATGAAACGATTCCTACTTCGGACTATACCAAGATTTCTAACCGACAGTATACTAACGACCAACTTTGGCAGAAGATAGCAGATGACTTTAAGTTTGCATATGATCATCTTCCCGATACACAAGTGGAAAAAGGGCGTCCTACGCAGGCTGCTGCATCGGCCTATCTGGCAAAGGTGATGCTTTACAAAGCTTATCGCCAGAATGAAAAGAATGAAGTGATCGAAATTAATGAAGATGATTTGAAAGCTGTAATTACGTATACGGATAATGCTATCATGACTGCCGGAGGTTTTGGTCTGGAAGAAGATTTTGCATATAATTTTCTGCCGCAATATGAGAACGGAAAGGAATCTATTTGGGCTGTCCAATATTCGCAGGATGATAATACGATGTATGGCAACTTGAACTTTGGTAATGAGTTGACAGCTCCGCAATTCTTCGGGTGTTGTGATTTTCAGAAGCCTAGCCAAAACTTGGTGAATGCTTTCCGCACGGAAAACGGTAGGCCGATGTTCGATACTTACAATGAGAAAGATAATTATGATGTGCAAGGCAACTACGATCCCCGTTTATTCCACACGGTGGCGATTCCGGGATTTCCTTATAAGTATAATGTGAACTATATTTTTGATAAGACGTGGACACGTAACGAACAGGAATATTATGGTCTTTACTCATCTTTAAAAGAGAATGTGGACCCCGATTGTTCTTGCCTGAAGAAAGTGAATTCTCCGTTTGTTGCTAATTCGATGAACCGTATTGTATTGCGTTATGCAGATGTAGTGCTGATGCGTGCCGAGGCATTGATTCAGTTGAATCGTTTGTCGGAAGCATTGCCGTTGGTCAATGAGATACGTAACCGTGCAGCCCGTAGTACTACGCTTGTTTTTGATTATGGGGCAAGTTTTAAAGTAGAACCGTATACAATGGCCGAATGGACTGATCGGGACATTGCTATGAGAGACCTGAAATGGGAACGTCGTCTTGAACTGGCATTGGAAGGAAGCCGCTTCTTTGATTTAGTTCGTTGGGGAGATGCGGCAAAAGTGATGAATCAATATTATGCGTCGGAAGCTAGTCGTCGTTCTTATTATTCGGATGCAAATTTTACAGCAGGAAAGAATGAATATCTGCCTATTCCTCAGAAGCAGATCAATTATAGTGGTGGTTTGTATCAGCAAAATAATGGTTGGGAGAAATAATAAATGGGAATTATGAAGACTTTGATAGATAAAATATATATGGTGTTACTGGCTGCACTTTTACTTTCTGCAGCTGGATGTAGTGATGATGATGACACATCGTTGGCTTTGAATGGTGATACATGGATTACTTCTTTCCATATCGAAGGTTATGATAACTTTATCGTTGAGCAGGATAATCAGGCGAGAAGCATTAAAGTACATGTGGAAGATGATACAGATGTGACAAATTTAATTCCGGTATTTACTTTGTCCGAAGGGGCTACGGCGAATTTGGAAAGTGGTAAACCTGTTAACTTTACAATGCCTGTAGTGGTAAAAGTCACAAACGGAAATGTATTTATGAATTATACGATTTCCGTAGAATTGGATAAGCCGCAGATTACTGGATTTATGATAGGAGAGTATGCGGGCAGAATTGATGAAACAAACAAGGAAATCGTTGTGTATGTACTTGAAGACATGGATATTACCGCTTTGTCTCCAGTCGTTACTGTTCCTGATGGTGCTACGGTAAGCCCGTTGTCAGGCACTACATTGGATTTCACTACACCTAAAGAATATACGGTTACAAATCATTTGAATGCAGCCACTTATACGGTGAAGGTAGAAAAGGTAAGAACTTTTGTTTCAATGGCATTTATCGGAACTGCTGCAACTATTGATGAACTGACTAATAATGAAGAAAAAGCCGCTGCTCAATGGATGTTGGATAATATGCCGGGGGCAAGGTATATTTCATATTCAGATTTGAGGGATGATAACCCGAAAGTGAAACTTGATCCGGAACAGATAAAAGTCATTTGGATTCATGATGATAATCCTATCTATGATGATAATGGATTTAATTGGAATTCAAAGAATAATATTAAGAATTATTATCAGACAGGTGGAAATTTGTTATTATCTCGTGGAGCTTTACGATATATCGTAAAAGATCGGTGGGCTATTTCTATGGATGGTAGAGATCCTAATAATCAATTTAGGAGTGAAGATCCTCAGACTGTTACAGAAAAACCTTGGGGCTTTTCAATAGAGGGTATCTCTCATGAAATATTTGATGGCTTAGTAACTGAGGATAATTCTAATATTTATTTAATAAATACAGGTTATCATATTTTTAATTGGGTATTTCAATGGTGTATAGATTGGGAACCTTATTGGGGAATAGAAGGATGGAGACAACAAACTGGTGCAATAGAGTTGGGGTATGATGTTTCCAATCACAATGCAGTGCCTATCGCTGAGTTCCCTTCTCGCCAGATAGGAGGAAATAGTAGTGGAAAGGTAATATGTATTGGCATGGCAGCTTATGATTGGTATGATGAAAACCAATCAGATAATCAATATCGTGGTAATATCGAGAAACTTACCTCTAATGCACTCGATTACTTAAGCAAGTAAAGTATAATCTGATAAAGAAAAGCAAATTATGAAAACTATGATATTAATGGCTTCAATACTGTGTCTGTCAATGTCGTTTGCTGCTTGCAGCGACGATAACAGTCCGGTAATCACAGATAAAAATCTGAATGAAACGACAACATTCTTTAGTTCGACGGAACCGAACAATTATACGACTTATTACAAACCTTATGTTGGTTATGTAGGTGATCCAATGCCTTTTTTTGATCCGGTAAGTAAAGAGTTTCGTATTCTTTACCTTCAGGATGATCGTGACGGTAATTCTACTATCTATCATCCTATCCACGAATTGGCAACTACGGATGTGGCAAACTATATCTCTTTCCGCGAAGCAATACCATGCGGAACAGCAGTAGAAGATGATCCGGCTATCGGGACAGGAAGTACTGTTTATGATGAGGCTACGAAAACTTATTATACTTTTTATACAGGACATAAAGCTACCGAACCTCGTGAAGTAATATTGTTGGCTACTTCCAAAGATTGTAAAACCTGGACTAAAGACCGTTCATTCCGTTTATCGGCTCCAATAGAAGCAGGGTATGATAAAAATGAATTCCGCGATCCATATGTTTTTTATGATGCAACTGCGCAATGTTATAGGATGTTAGTTTCTGCTCTGAAAAATGGGGATGGATATATCATTGAATTTACTTCTACCAATTTGCATGATTGGGATTTAAAACCGGAACCGTTCTTCAATAATATTTGGGGGCGTTTCTATGAATGTCCGGATGTTTTTCAGATGGGAAGTTATTGGTATATGGTTTATTCTTCACAAGGAACAAAAAATGAACCGGCCGTTGTCCAATATTTCTATGCGCAGACTTTGGAGGAATTGAAGGGAATAGCTGTAGAGAATGGGCAGTTCCCTACTTTCGTACCCCACGAAGGATGGTTAGATGGAGTTAGTTTTTATGCTGGAAAAACAGCGGGCGATGATACAAATCGTTATCTTTGGGGATGGTGTCCGACACGTGAAGGGCAGAAAACCACAGGTACCAAAAATTGGGCAGGAGCATTGGTCGCTCATAGATTGATTCAGAACGGAGATGGAACATTAAGTTTGGATGTTCCACAAGCGATTTCCGCCAAATATTCCCAATCGGTGACATTGACTGAAAAGACGAAGGTAGGGGATGTAACGGTCAGCACTTTTTCTTATACATTGAAAGCAAATTCATTTGTCCGCTTCGCCCGTTTGAGAAACCGGAACAAAATAACCATGACTGCAACAATCCCTGAAGAGAATGAAGCCGTATTCGGACTTTCATTTGTCGATTGCAGTGATAAGGCAGAAAAGGCGCGTATTTTCATTGAAGATAAATATAATTTCCTGAAGTTGAAAGAAGTAGAAGTAAATGAGAAAACAGGTGAATGGAATGATGTGGGTGCTATAACAGAACGTGCTATAACTCCGGCTACTGACAATGTATATCATATAGAGGTCTATACTGAAGAATCTGTGTGCATAGTCTATATAAATGGAAGGTATGCTTTCACCAACCGTATTTATGATTTGGCTAAAAATCCTTGGGCTATTTTTTGTACTGAGGGTGAAGTGACTGTATCTGATATAAAATTGAGTACTTATTAATTGAGAAAGTAACATCTTTTATAGCGTTTGAAACAAATGTGATAGGCGCTCCGATGCATTGCGCCTATCTTTGCATTGCAACAACCAAGAAATATGATACTATTAATAATAAGTAATAACCTTAATACCATAAACATGAATGTATTTTTACCCTTGAGAAAACTTCAGACTCTTCTGATTTGTTCCATTTTTATGAATATCTCGCTTCTGGCTTTAGCTGCAGATCCTTCTCTTTTAATAAAAGATTTAGGAGAAGGACATTGTTTGGTGCGTGTCAATACTACTCAGAAATACTTGTTATTACCGGTAGAAGATGCATCGCCTGACGTACGTATCAGTATGATTGTTGATAACAAAGAAGTGAAGAGCTTTGATGTCCGTCTGGCTATTAACAAGGTAGATTATTTTGTTCCGGTAGACCTTTCCGATTATTCCGGTAAGTTGGTTTCATTTAAATTCAAAATGAATTCAAATGATCCGGTACGTGTCAATCTTTCACCGGATAACACCGCTTGCTGTAGAGAAATGAAGTTGTCCGATACCTTCGATACAACTAATCGTGAAAAGTTCCGTCCTGTTTATCACTTCTCACCTCTTTATGGATGGATGAATGATCCCAACGGAATGGTATATAAAGACGGAGAATATCATTTGTTTTATCAACATAATCCATACGGTTCCAAATGGGGAAATATGAATTGGGGACATGCTATCAGTAAAGACTTAATCAATTGGGAACATCGGCCTGATGCTATAACCCCGGATGCGTTTGGCACTATTTTCAGTGGTTCGGCTGTGGTGGATCATAATAATACGGCTGGTTTTGGTGCAGGTGCTATCATCGCTATCTATACACAGAACGGTGATCGTCAGGTGCAAAGTATCGCTTACAGTACCGACAATGGACGTACTTTTACAAAGTATGCGGATAATCCGGTGTTGGTATCTGAAGCTCGCGATTTCCGCGATCCGAAAGTCTTTTGGTATGAAGGGACAAAACGTTGGATTATGGTACTTGCCGTAGGGCAGGAAATGCAGATTTTCTCTTCTCCCAATTTGAAAAACTGGACTTTTGAAAGCAGTTTCGGTAAGGGACAAGGTGCTCACGGAAATGTTTGGGAATGTCCGGATTTATTTGAACTTCCCGTGGAAGGTACGAATGAAAAGAAATGGGTATTGCTTTGTAGTCTTGGTGACGGCCCTTTCGGTGACTCGGCCACTCAATACTTTGTCGGAACGTTCAACGGAAAAGAATTTGTAAACGAATCACCCTCCAAAACCAAATGGATGGACTGGGGAAAAGACCATTACGCCACTGTTACTTGGAGTGATGCTCCCGACAACCGTCGCATTGCTATCGCATGGATGAGCAACTGGCAATATGCAAACGATGTTCCTACCTCTCAATACCGTAGCCCGAACTCTGTTCCTCGCGATTTGAGCCTGTTCACCGTAGATGGCGAGACTTATCTTCAGTCTGCTCCCTCTCCCGAACTGCTGAAACTGCGTGACGTCTCCAAGAAACGCTCGTTCAAAGTGAACGGAACACGTATCATCAAAGACATGATTGCCGGCAATGAGGGTGCATACGAAATAGAACTGACTATCGAAAATCAACATGCGGATGTAATCGGCTTCCGTCTCTACAATGACAAAGGCGAAGAAGTGGATATGCAATATGACATGAAAGAAAAGAAATTTTCGATGGACCGCCGCAAAAGCGGAGATGTAGGTTTCAATGAGAACTTCCCAATGTTGACCTGGACGGCTATTGAGAGTGGAAAAGACGAATTGAAACTCCGTCTGTTGGTCGACAAATCCAGTGTGGAAGCCTTTGGCGATGGCGGACGTTTTGTGATGACTAATCAGGTGTTCCCGTCGGAACCTTACACTCATATCGACTTTTACAGTAAAGGAGGAGCGTATAAAGTAGATTCGTTTGTGATTTACAAGTTGAAGAAATAAGCTCATTCTCCTTACTCTATGTGCTCTTTGCCCGCTTCTTTGTTTTAGGGTGATGTACATTGCCCTATGGAAACAGAATTCATCGTATAAAAGATAAAATAATGGAAAACAGTAAAAACTCTTCCCTCTCCAAACTAGTCCCGGTGATGCTTTGCTTCTTCGCCATGGGATTTGTTGACCTGGTAGGCATTGCCTCCAATTACGTAAAGGCGGATCTTGGTCTGTCGGACTCACAGGCGAATATCTTTCCGTCATTAGTATTCTTCTGGTTTTTGATATTCTCTGTACCTACAGGTATGCTGATGAGCCGCATTGGTCAGAAGAAAACCGTATTGCTTAGTTTGATTGTGACTTTCGCTTCTCTGTTGCTACCCGTTTTTGGTGACAGCTATATGCTGATGTTGATTTCTTTTTCTTTATTAGGAATAGGAAATGCGTTGATGCAGACTTCCTTGAACCCGTTGCTTTCCAATATCGTACGTGGCGACCGTCTGGCAAGTAGCCTGACTTTCGGTCAGTTTGTGAAAGCCATTGCTTCTTTTCTGGCTCCTTACATCGCCATGTGGGGAGCGACGCAGGTCATTCCGACTTTTGATTTAGGCTGGCGCGTGTTATTCCCTATTTATATGATTGTAGCGATCATTGCCATTCTCTTGCTCAATATTACTCAGATTGAAGAAGAAAAAGAGGAAGGCAAACCGTCTACTTTCGGACAATGTCTGGCTTTGCTTGGCAAACCGTTTATCCTGCTTTGTTTTATTGGTATCATGTGCCATGTCGGTATTGATGTAGGTACAAATACTACCGCTCCAAAGATTCTGATGGAACGTCTTGGCATGGGGCTGGATGACGCTGCTTTTGCTACAAGCCTTTATTTTATCTTCCGTACGGCTGGCTGCTTCTTAGGATCGTTTATTTTACGCAAGATGTCAGCAAAATCTTTCTTTGGCATTAGTGTGGTGATGATGTTGGTAGCGATGGCCGGATTGTTTGTTTTTCATGAAAAGACAATGATTTATGCCTGCATTGCATTGATTGGTTTTGGTAATTCCAATGTATTCTCTGTTATTTTCTCGCAGGCGTTACTCTATCTTCCGGTGAAAAAGAATGAGGTTTCCGGCTTGATGATTATGGGACTTTTCGGAGGAACAGTGTTTCCGTTGGCTATGGGAGTTGCCTCCGATGCAATGGGGCAGAGTGGGGCGGTAGCCGTAATGACGGTGGGCGTAATGTATCTTTTGTTTTATACGTTCCGTATTAGAAAATAAATTAATAACTTTGGAAACAATAAAATCTGTAAGTCATGAATAATATAATTGTAGGAATGGGCGAAGCACTTTGGGATGTGTTGCCCGAAGGAAAGAAAATTGGTGGTGCTCCGGCAAACTTTGCCTATCATGTATCGCAGTTTGGCTTTGACAGCCGCGTAGTAAGTGCCGTGGGGAATGATGAACTGGGAGATGAGATTCTGAGAGTATTCAATGAAAAGAAACTGAAAACACAGATTGAACGTGTGGATTATCCTACCGGTACGGTGCAGGTAACGTTGGATGATGAGGGTGTCCCTTGTTATGAAATTAAGGAAGGGGTTGCATGGGACAATATTCCTTTTACAGATGAACTGAAACGTTTGGCTTTGAATACACGTGCTGTTTGCTTCGGATCATTGGCACAACGCAATGAGGTGAGCCGTGCTACTATCAATCGTTTTTTGGATACAATGCCTGATATAGACGGGCAATTGAAGATTTTTGATATTAATCTCCGACAGGATTTTTATTCAAAAGAGGTTATTCGTGAGTCCTGCCAGCGTTGCAACGTGTTGAAGATAAATGACGAAGAATTAGTGACCATTAGCCGTATGTTTGGCTATCCGGGTATTGACTTGCAGGATAAATGCTGGATTTTGTTAGCTAAGTATAATCTGAAGATGTTGATTCTGACTTGTGGTATCAATGGAAGTTACGTATTTACTCCGGGAGTTGTTTCCTTCCAAGAGACCCCGAGGGTTCCCGTAGCTGATACGGTGGGAGCCGGTGACTCCTTTACAGCAACGTTCTGTGCTTCTATTCTCAATGGTAAGTCGGTTCCCGAAGCTCATAAATTGGCTGTTGAAGCTTCCGCTTATGTATGTACGCAAAGCGGTGCAATGCCGGAACTTCCACAGGTACTGAAAGATAGGATGTTATAAAAGCCTATACGATAGAATATATAATAAAACTCTCATGAGCTTCATCTCATGGGAGTTTTATTATGACCTTACATAAGAGGTATGGGTATAAAAAAAGGAGCAACGCCTTGCTCCAACCTTTGTTAACCTTAAATCTAATA